>JANMDE010000279.1:0-2151 GCA_031376105.1 Variovorax sp.
CAGGCTTTGAAAATCGCGCCCGCCATGCGCATCGCTGCCGCACTCCCGTCATGCAGGTCCACCGCAATGATCAGCTTGGCAGCATCGTCGCCGCTGACTGGGAAAAACTTAGGCTGAATGTTCATTGGCAGTTGCAAAAAATCACTGAATCGCTTGAGCTCCAGGAGCCGGTAGGCTTGGCGCTGCGGCGCACGTTTGGGCAGCGGCAAACCGCCCGAGACGGGAAACACACGTCCTAAATCCACAGGAAACACGCGAACCGTCGCACCAGCGGCTTGTGCTATGGCGGTAAAGCGGTCATGGCCGAGATAGGTCCATGGTGACTGGGGTGCAAAATAATAGTCTACGGTCTGGCTCATGAAGGCTCCTTGCGGCTGGTTTGGTAGAGTGAGGCCAGACTGTACCGATAAAACCATTTTTCTGCTGAAGGCCTCCATGCCCAAAACTCTCCTGATTACCGGCGCTTCTCGCGGCATTGGCGCAGCCACGGCTTTACTGGCGGCTCGCCAAGGCTGGCAAGTGGCGGTGAACTACGCCGCGAATTCGCTGGCAGCAGATGCTGTGGTGCGACAGATTCGCGCAGGGGGTGGCGTGGCGATCGCTGTGCAGGCAGATGTAAGCATCGAGGCAGATGTCCTGCGTTTGTTTGAAACGGTGGATGCGAAATTAGGGCGACTGGAAGGTTTGGTCAATAACGCAGGCGTGGTGGATGTGGCGCAGCGTGTGGATGAAATGACGGTGGCTCGCCTTGAGCGCATGTGGGCAACAAATATCACCAGCAGCTTCGTCTGCGCCCGAGAAGCCGTGCGCCGCATGGGCACCCAACATGGCGGCTCGGGCGGCTCGATTGTGAATTTATCTAGCGCCGCCGCAAGGCTGGGCTCACCAGCACAGTATGTGGATTACGCAGCCAGCAAAGCAGCCATTGACACCTTCACCATTGGCTTGGCGAAGGAAGTGGCAGCGGAGGGTATTCGCGTGAACGCGGTGCGCCCCGGCATCATCGAAACGGACATTCATGCCAGCGGCGGCGAGCCTGATCGCGCTGCTCGCATGGCGGTGCATGTGCCAATGCAACGCGCAGGGAGTGCAGAAGAAGTGGCGCAGGCTGTTGTGTGGCTGCTCTCGGATGCCGCCAGCTACACGACGGGGACGATTTTGGATGTGACGGGCGGACGATGAGCATGGAAAGCATTTTGCTTTTAGAAGACGACACCGCCATTGCCAGCACGATCATTTATGCGCTAGAGCGCGAAGGCTGGAAAGTACAGCATTGCCTGCTGCTGCGCGAAGCGCGCGGCTTGATTGCGCTGCAAGCCTATGACCTGCATATTTTGGATGTCGGGCTGCCCGATGGCAATGGGCTTGATCTGTGCCGCGAACTCAGAAGCAAGCATCTGAGCAACGGCCAGGCTCGGGTGTTGATGCTGAGCGCGCGTGGCGAAGAGATGGATCGCGTGCTCGGGCTGGAGCTGGGTGCAGACGATTACATGGCCAAGCCTTTCAGCCCGCGCGAACTCATTGCACGTGTGCGCGCGCTCTTGCGCCGCACTGGGCAGCCGCCCGCACCCCCCAGCTTGTTTGTCCATGATGAAGCGGGGCAACGCATCAGCCTGCTTGGCACATGGCTAGATTTAACGCGGCGCGAATATGGGTTGCTCTCGCTGCTGCTCGCAGCCAAAGGCCGCATCCTCTCGCGCGAGCATTTGTTTGAGCGCGTCTGGGGGCTAGAGACCGACAGCATGGATCGCACCGTGGATACGCACATCAAAACCTTACGTGCCAAGCTGAAAGCAAACAACCCACAAGAGTTCATCTCCACGCATCGCGGCATGGGCTACAGCTTGGAATTGCTTCGCAAGCCATGAAGCTTGGCATCCGCTTGCTGTTTGCCTTTTTCGTACTCAACGGCATTTTGGCGTTTTTCATTCTGCGCGTGTTCACAGCGGAGATCAAGCCGAGCGTGCGCGAGGTGATGGAAGACATGATGATCGACACGGCCAATATTTTGGCCGAGCTAGCCAGCGACGATCTTCTTCAAGGCAAATTGGCCGATGGTCAATTTGCGCAGCAGGTGCGCCGCTATGGCGGGCGGCCGATCGACGCGAAAATTTGGGGGCTTTCCAAACAGTCACTCGACTTTCGCATTTA
>JANMDE010000382.1:0-9038 GCA_031376105.1 Variovorax sp.
GCAAGAGGCCGCGTGGGTGTTTTATGTGGCGGCGACGCGAGCTACGCAGCGGTTGGTGGTTGGGGTGGGTGGGGATGGGGGGTTTGGAATCAAGCTTGGGTCGTTCCAACTGGAATACTCTGCAATGCCGCCTTTCTCCGACGGTCATTTTGAAGATCAACAATCGGCAATTTTGAACATCTATTGAGCCAAATGCTATTAACCAATCGTATTGTCCAAGAGGTGCGCGCCGATCCGGTAATCGGAAATGGTTTGAATCCGTTTTCGGCTTATCTCCAGTTCCCCAACATCGTTCTGCTGGGCGATCCTGGTGCTGGGAAGACACATCTTTTCGGCGAGTTCGCACGTTTTGAAAACACACGGGTGCTTGTCGCCCGATCGTTTCTCAACAGGGACATCTCATCATTGGGGTCCACCAGCACCCTTTACATTGACGCATTGGACGAACGGCGCGCCGGCCGAGGCGATGGAAACGCAGTCGACCAAATCGTGCAAAAGCTGTTTGTGACAAAACCAAGCAAGCTACGTATTGCGTGCCGTGCTGCCGACTGGTTGGGAGAAACAGATTTAGCGGCATTTCGTGATTTCTTTGCGGATAGCGGCGAATACGTCGTGTTGGCGCTACAGCCACTATCAGAGACAGAGCGGATTGATGTTCTCACTGCACAAGGCGTGAATGACCCCGCTGCATTTCTCGCTGAAGCACAAAACAAGCAGCTGGATGATCTTCTTGGCAATCCTCAAAATTTGAAAATGCTTGCTGAGGTTGTCGGTAAACGTGATTGGCCAAATTCACGAGCTGAGCTTTTCCGTCAAGCTGTCGATGTCCTCTTGACCGAGCACAACAACACACACACTAATGGTACAAGTGGACAGTACTCGTCGAGCGAGTTACTTGATGTTGCGGGGGAGGTGTGTGCGGTGCGCCTGATCAGCGACATCCAGGCAATTACCCTCACCGACAACAACCACAGCGATGACTTACCTAGCTATCGCAATTTCAGCAATATTGATAAAGACAAGGTTCGAGCCGCTCTTGGACGAAGAGTATTCGTTTCAGCTCTCGAAGTGGGGACTGTGGACTACGCTCACAGAACTGTTGCGGAATATCTCGGCGCGTTGTGGATTGCGAAACAGATTGGCCATGGGCTACCGATAGGTCGCGTTCGGGCGCTAATCGGCGTTGACGGCAGGCCAGCTTCTGAACTTCGCGGTTTGCATGCTTGGCTAGCCAGCCATCGTCCGGATGAAGCGCAAGCATTAATTTCTGCGGACCCGTTTGGGGTGCTGAGCTATGGCGATGCCAAAGCACTTGCACCTACCTTGCGCAGCTTTCTACTATCGAAATTGGCCAAGTTAGCGGAAGTTGACCCTTGGTTTCGAGCCGGGAATTGGTCGTCAGCGGCTGTTGCTGGACTATCTGGGCCTGACATGCTGAGCGGCTTCCGCGAAATTCTAGTGGCTAGCAACGCGAACTTCAGCCTAAGGACACTGATCCTGGATGCGCTAACCGTGGGGCAACCCATTCCAGAGTTGCTGAATGAGTTGCAGCAGCTTGCGGGCAGTTCTGGGGTTTCCTATGCTGAGCGAAGCGCCTGTGTCGAAGCGCTATGTCGACTTGGAGAGCCGGGTGCCAATGCGCTTGCTTTGACTTACATGACCATCGGAAAAGAAGTGGAAGAACTGCGGTTGAAAGCGAAGATTCTCAAGAAATTGTTGGGCAATAAACTAGAGATCGATGTATTCGTAACGCTGTTTTGTGATGTTCTTGTTTGCAAATCGAAAGTTCCCTTCGATGTTCTTTATCGATTGGCCGATAAGGTTGAGGATAGTGACGTATGTGCGGCACTAAATCTCATATCTGAAAACACAAAGACGATTTCTTCTGGTGGCCGATGTGCGGATGTGTGGGGACTGGATCGAGAGTTTGACAGCCTACTTCACCGTGCGCTGTCGATAGACTCCCAGATTAATGGCGAAAGGCTACTGGCGTGGGTGGAATGTCGTCACAAAGTCGCCAACCGCGACTACGCGATAAACGCCGACAGTATGCAAAGACTCGTGGCCGACTACCCGGCGGCAATCGAGCGCGCCATTGATGCTGCATTGCGCGGATTCAGACCAGACGAGAGTATCAGGTTGTTTTTTCACCGCTTGCGAGAGTTAGGTATCTCCAACTATGGCGATTCACTTTTCTTGAAGTGCTGTATCAATCAGTACACAAATGAGGTTATGGCTCCCAAAAAGAATTCCCTTTTTGAACTGGCACTCAGTTCAGCCATACAAGGCGCTGATGATGCAATTCCGCAATTCAATTTGCTTCTTGAGTCCGCAGATGGCCATCTCGCTCTTGAAGAGATACGGCATCGCTATTGCTATTGGGAGATACCTGAGTGGCGGGCGCAAGATGCACAGCGCAAAAAGGAACGGATTGCTAATGAGGAATCTAGTCAAAGTCAGAATCGCGCCAATTTCAAAGTGGACCTAGAAGAAATCAAAACCGGCAAAAACCTTGGGTGGTTGGGATGGATAGCTCAGATTTACTTTGGCATAGCCAACGATCTAAACCGCGATGCGACATCATTCGAGCGCATAGTGGCCGCGCTGGGATCAGACAATGCGTTGGTCGCAATTGAAGGACTGATTGCCTTGGTCCAATCAGGCACTATCCCAAACACCGATGAACTACTTCAATCTCACACCGAAAATAAGTCCTATGGATCTTGGTATGCCGTTCTTGCAGGGCTAGATGAATATGTTGCGGCGGGTCACTTGGTATCCGAACTGGATGACGAGTATTTGTTATCGGCTTTGGTTATTGACGCACTATGCACAACATTCACATATCGTAGAAATGTTTCAACGCAGTATGTGCATCCGTGGAAAACGACGCTGCTTCAAACACGCCCCGAACTTGTTGTGCGCGCAAATGTTGTTTTGGCACGCTCCGACCTGGCCAGACTCTCTCAAAACGTATTCGGGCTGCATGAACTGATTCACGATGCGGCGCTGTCGCAATATCGACCCGCTACTGCATTGGCCTTGCTACAAGAGTTTCCAACCGCTCACGTAGATGCGCTTAGGCGTTTGCTACAAGTTGCGATTTACGAATGCGATCCACAACAAGTTTTTAAAATTTTGCGGGAAGTCATGGCAGAGGGCTTTAACAATGACGATGTGTTGACCGTTTGGCTGGCTGCGGGGTATCTGCTTTCAGCAACGGAGTTCGGTTCGTATTGCGATGCGCTGGATAAGTTGGGCAAGGAGAATTTGATTTGGGAGCTGCGCGAGCTTAGTGGACTCTCACGTCGGAATAAACACAAAACGCTGACGTTGTCCATTCAACAAACAGAACAGATCATCGATTGGGTTATGTCGCAGTTTTCGCGAACATCACATCCAGAAGGTGTTTTCAGCGGCGATACAAATGCATGGGATGCAACTGACTTTGCGTTGAAGATGATCGCTGAGCTTTCTGCGGACGTTTCAGAAGATGCAGTGAAGTCACTCAGGCGCCTTGAAGCATCGCCTAATGCGTTAAGTTACTTGGATGATGTTAAACATGCGATCGCGCAGCAACGGGTACTCAGGACTGATGCGCAGTTTTGCCAACCGAGCTTTGCGCAGGCCGTTGCGGCGCTTTCCAACGGCAAACCTGCAAATATTGCTGATTTGTACGCGCTTATGATGTGGCACCTTGAAGACTTGAAACAACACATCGCATCAGCCAACACTGATGTTTTCAAACAATTTTGGAATACCGATGGGTATGACAAAAAAGATAATCCGAAGTCTGAAGGCATTTGTCGTGATGCCCTTGTTGGCCTCTTGAGAGCAAAAACGAGTGCATTTCAAATCACCATTGACCCAGAGGGCCACATGGCGAACGACAAGCGCGCGGACATAGTCGCAATACTTCCCGGAATGAAACTTGTTTTCGAGCTAAAGAGGGACTACCACACGGATGTATGGGTTGCCATACAAATGCAGCTTGAACGCTTGTATACAAGAGACCCAGATGCAAGCGGATTTGGCATCTATCTGGTTTTTTGGTTTGGTGATTTGAGAGGCTCCCCTCTGCCCAAGCCACCAGCTTCTTTTGATCGACCAAAGACTGCCGAAGAAATGCAAGACATCTTGCAATCGCTAGTCGCCGTCAACCAGCGAGACAAAATTGGGGTTGTCGTACTTGACGTGTCTGGCGAAATCCCTCCTGTTGGATAGGCTCGTGATCGAAGCTCTCTCGAAAGAGTTCATTCGCCGCGATGAAAACTTGGCAGTAACCTATAAAAATGAAACTCACAGACATGCATGAAATCATCTGCCCCCACTGCAACAAAGCATTCAAAATCGACGAGGCGGGGTATGCAGATATCTTGAAGCAGGTTCGCGACGGCGCGTTTGAGCAGCAGTTGCATGAGCGGCTTGAATTGGCCGAGCTAGACAAGCGCAATGCCGTCGAGCTTGCTCAGGCCCAGCTGGCTAGCGCCATGCAGAAGACTGCTGCACTCAAGGATTCCGAAATCCAGGCACTCAAGGCCAAGCTGGATGCCGGTGAGGTGGCGCGCAAGCTGGCCGTGACCGAGGCGCTGAGTGCTGTGCAGCAGGAGCGTGACGCGCTGGCGAACGAACTTGCGCAGGCTAAGCGCGACAGGCAAGCTGCCTCAGAGCTAGCTGAGGCCAAGCTCATGAGCGGGCTACAAAATGCCGCTGCAACCAAGGACGCGGAAATTCAGGGTCTCAAGGCCAAACTGGACGCTACGGGTGTTGTACAAAAGCTCGCAATTACCGAGGCGGTTGGCGTGGTTGAGCGGGAGCGCGACGAATTGAAAAACGGCCTGGCACGGGCTGAACTTGAAAAGCAGCTCGCAGAAAAATCGCTCAAAGACAAGTACGAGACGCAGATCAAAGATCGCGATGATGCGATTGAGCGCCTGCGCGACATGAAGGCGCGCCTGTCCACCAAGATGGTGGGCGAAACGCTGGAGCAGCACTGCGAGACGGAGTTCAACCGCATTCGCGCCACAGCGTTTCCCCGCGCTTATTTTGAGAAAGACAACGACGCGCGCACCGGCAGCAAGGGCGACTACATTTTTCGCGACCTGGACGAATCGGGCACAGAAGTCGTCTCGATCATGTTTGAAATGAAAAATGAGAACGACCGTACTTCTACAAAGAACAAAAACGAGGACTTTTTGAAAGAGCTGGACAAAGATCGCGCTGAGAAGGGCTGCGAATATGCCGTTCTCGTCTCCCTGATTGAGCCGGAAAGTGAGCTTTACAACACGGGGATTGTGGATGTGTTTCACCGTTTTCCGAAAATGTATGTCGTTCGCCCGCAGTTCTTCCTTCCAATGATCACGCTGCTGCGCAACGCAGCGATGAACTCGCTCAAGTACAAATCGGAGCTGGCGTTAGTGAAGGCTCAGAACGTGGATATCACCAACTTCGAAACCAGCTTGGAAACATTCCAAACAGCTTTCGCGCGCAACTACGACCTCGCATCGAACAGCTTTAAGAAAGCGATCGACGAGATCGACAAATCGATTGATCACTTGCAAAAAACCAAAGACGCCCTGCTCGGCACAGATCGGAACCTGCGCCTTGCGAACGACAAAGCGCAAGATCTGTCCATCAAAAAGCTCACGCGGGGCAACCCAACAATGGCTGCTAAGTTTGCAGAACTCGGGAATGCCGATCCCTCCCAAACTGAGTGACCACGGATGGGCCACATTGCGGCGGCCACATGTTCATCCGCTATCCTGTGAACTTTTCTAGTTCACCCCGGAGCCCCCATGCAACTCGGCTACACCATCCTCTACGTCCCAGACGTGCCCGCCACGCTCAAGTTTTACGAGGCGGCTTTTGGCCTCACCACGCGGTTTCTGCATGAAGGCGGGGACTACGGCGAGCTGGAGACGGGCAGCACGGTGCTGGCGTTTTCAGCCCACAGCCTGATGCAGCAGCTGGGCAAGAATCCGCAGGCTGCCAACGCGCATGCGCCCTGCTTTGAGATTGCGCTGTGCACGCCAGATGTAGCCGCCGCGCTGGAGCGCGCCCTGGCCGCCGGGGCCACGCCCATGCGGGCGCTGGAGGTGATGCCCTGGGGCCAGACGATTGCCTATGTGGCCGACATCAACGGCTTTTTGGTGGAGCTTTGCACGCCTGTGGGCTGAGCAGATCGCTCGCGCTGGGTTGAGAAGTTGCGCAGCTTTGCACCGTGCTGCGCAAGCTTGTTACCATCCAGTATTGGCCCATCCCGGGCTTTAACGGAGACAACGATGTTTAGTCATGTGATGCTAGGTGTGAATGATCTTGAGCGGTCGAAGAAGTTTTATGACGCGCTTTTGGGGGCTTTGGGCGTTGCGCCGGGGTTTGCCAACAAGAATCGGTATTTTTATCGTAGCCCCACGGGCACGTTTTGCATCACCACGCCGATCAATGGCGAGCCGGCCACGCATGGCAATGGCAGCACGATTGGCTTTAACGTGAGCTCGCCTGAACAAGGCGATGCTTGGCATGCGGCAGGCTTGGCGAATGGCGGCACGACCTGTGAAGACGCGCCGGGCTTTCGCGAAGCACCCACAGGCAAGATTTATTTGGCTTATCTGCGCGATCCGGATGGCAACAAGCTTTGCGCGCTGCATCGGCCTGCGAAATAAAGTGAGCTGGGGCCGCTTCGCATTTGCTCTTTTATTAATAGCATACTATGTATATTCTATAAGGGCAAGTAGCCGAAATGGCTTACTTTTCCTGCGCTGATGCCGCCTAACGCGCATGTGCGCCATGCCCCGCAAAGGCCGCCCGAGCCGCATGCCGTCTCACGGCTGCGCGCGGCGCGGCTGGCGCGCAGCACCAAGCCATTTCTGGCACGGGGCGGCTCTCTCAAAGAGCGGTGTGCGGGTTGCAGACTGGTGGTCACGCATTGCCTTTGCAGCTTGCGCCCGATTGTCGCCACGCGCTCGGGCGTTTGCCTGCTGATGGGCGATATTGAAGCTTTGAAACCGAGCAACACAGGCTGGCTGATTGCCGATGTGGTGACAGACACTTTTGCCTTTGAATGGACGCGCACCTCGGCAGACCCTGCCCTGCTGGCCTTGCTGCTTGACCCGCAATGGCAGCCGCTGGTGGTGTATCCGGGGGAGTTTGTGGACACAACGCGGGTGGTGAATGCAGTGCCGCTCTTGACGCAATCTGGCCAAGCAGCGCAGGGCAAACGGCCGCTTTTCATTTTGCTGGATGGCACCTGGGCCGAAGCGGGCAAGATATTTCGCAAAAGCCCTTATTTGGATGGCTTTCCGGTGCTGAGCTTGCAGCCCGATGCGCTCTCGCGCTACCAGCTGCGCCGCTCTAAGCGCGATGATCATTTCTGCACATCGGAGGTGGCTGCGCTCTGCTTAGAGCTGGCTGGGGAGCCGCATGCCGCGCAGGCGCTAGATGCCTATTTAGATGTGTTTACCAACCACTATTTGCAGGCCAAGCATCAGAAGCCGGTGGATTTTGAAGACGCGGTGCATTTGCAGCTGCGCGCCCTGCTGAATTCACCAATATGAAATGCATTACGAATAGGTAAATTACAATTCGTGCAATTCATTCCTCGCAGAAAGCCAATATGTCCAAAGCCTTCGCCAGCCAAGCCGATCTCGCGCAAAAGAAAATCACCTTCGAGCAACTCTCCAAGCACTGCTGGGCCTACACCGCTGAAGGCGACCCGAATTCCGGTGTGATCATCGGCGACGACTACATCATGGTCTCGGACGCCACCGCCACGCCCGCCATGGCACGCGACCTCATCCGACAAATCCGCACTGTCTCCAGCAAACCCATCAAATACGTGCTTCTGACGCATTACCATGCCGTCAGAGTGCTCGGAGCCAGCGCCTATGTTGCCGAGGGTGCTACGGAAATCATAGCTAGCCGGGGCACGCTAGAGCTGATCCGCGAGCGCGGCGCACAAGACATGCAAAGCGAAATCGAGCGCTTCCCCCGCCTCTTCCAAGGCGCAGACAGCATCCCCGGCCTCACCTGGCCGAGCATGGTGATTGGTGATGGCAAGCCTGGCCGCCAAGGCAGCTTGTCGATCAACCTCGGAGGCGTGGTGGTAGAAATCTGGCATCCCGGCATGGGCCACACACGTGGCGACACCATTGCTTGGGTGGAAAGCGAAGGCGTCCTGTTCAGTGGCGATTTGGTCGAATACGAAGCTGGCGTCTACACCGGCGATGCGCAGCTCGCCGAATGGCCAACCACGCTAGAAGCTCTGCGCAAACTAGAAGCCAGCTACATCGTGCCCGGTCGAGGCGAAGCCATGAAAGGCAAAGCCGATGTACATAAAGCGCTGGATTACACCAAACGCTGGGTTGAAACCCTCTATCGCGCAGGCCAAGAAGCCGTGGCGCAAAAGCTCAATCTCAAAGATGCGATGGCGCACACCCGCAAAAGCATGGACCCCGTCTTCGGCCACGTCTTCATCTACGAACACTGCCTGCCCTTTGACGTGAGCCGCGCTTACGACGAAGCCAGCGGCATCAAGAATCCGCGCATTTGGACGGCGGCGCGGGATAAAGAGATGTGGGCGGCATTGCAGGCTTAGAGCCACCCTACCTATCCGCTCGACTGTCCAGCAAGCGCTGCACCAAAGGATGCTGTACTTTTTTCTGCCCAGCGATAGCGAAATAGTGCTCCTCCACGCCCTCGCAAGCGCCCACCAGACTCACTTCATAACGTTGTAGCAAATCATCCTGCACCAGTAGCGGCGCCGGAAAAACACCCATGCCTGCAGCGCCAAAGGTTTTGAGCAAAGCGCTGTCTTCAAACTCCCCCACAATGCGCGGCTTGATGCCTTGGCGCTCAAACCAAGCATCCAACCTAAAGCGTACCGCGCTATGGGCAGTGGGCAGCAAAACGGGCACTCGGTTCAGCGAATGTGGAAAGTCTTTTCGTGCAGCTGCAAGCAAAGTAGCAGGCGCGAACCAAGAGACCGCAGATGAGCCCAACGCATGGCTGTAAAGCTTTAAGTTCGCGTTGGCAGGCGCAGC
>JANMDE010000386.1:0-3388 GCA_031376105.1 Variovorax sp.
TTGCGCAACTTTTGCGGCTTTTGCGTCCGGCTGTTGGTATTTAAACCCTCAAGCCTTCAAAAAATCCACCTTCCCACCCATCCACCGCTCGATATGCTGTTCAGCCATCACAGCGTGCTCGCGAAGCATCACTGGAGCAACGGCACGAACTTTTTCTAGCAGCGCAGCATCTTCTACCAAGTCAGCAAACCGAAGCAAAGCCGCCCCACTCTGCCGCGCCCCTAAAAATTCACCTGGCCCTCGAATCTCTAGATCAAGGCGGGCGATTTCAAAGCCATCATTCGTCTCTGCCATCGCCTTCAATCGCGCCTTAGCCGTATCGCCCAAGCGCCCACTCTCGCCAGTAGAAAACATCAACACGCAAGCCGATGCCGCCGCGCCGCGCCCTACTCTGCCTCTGAGCTGATGCAACTGAGACAAACCAAACCGCTCCGCATGCTCAATCACCATCAGCGAAGCATTGGGCACATCCACGCCCACCTCGATCACCGTGGTGCTCACGAGCAGCTTCATCTCGCC
Source organism: Variovorax sp. (assembly GCA_031376105.1). Classification (GTDB taxonomy): domain Bacteria; phylum Pseudomonadota; class Gammaproteobacteria; order Burkholderiales; family Burkholderiaceae_C; genus JANMDU01. The sequence continues at coordinate 520 of JANMDE010000386.1, forward strand.
GCCGCTGAAGAGCTGCATCACCGCTTTTTTCTCTGCTGGCGGCATGCGCGAGTGCAGCAGGCCAACCAGCACACCCGGGAAAGCTTCAGACAACTCCGCGTGCGTTTGCGTGGCGTTGCTCAGATCAAGCATCTCAGATTCTTCAATCAATGGGCACACCCAATAGACTTGCCGACCCTGCGCAATTTGCTCATGGATGCGCTCAATCACTTGGGGTTTGCGTGAATCGGAGAGCACTTTGGTGACGATGGGCGTACGCCCTGGGGGCAGCTCGTCAATGGTGGACACATTCAAATCCGCGTAATAGCTCATCGCCAGCGTACGCGGAATCGGCGTGGCGGTCATCATGAGCAGATGTGGCTCGTGACCAGGCTCGTTCATCTTGGCGCGCAGAGCGAGGCGCTGCGCCACGCCAAAGCGATGCTGCTCGTCCACGATGGCAAGCGCGAGTTGTTTGAAAATTACTTTGTCTTGAATGATGGCATGCGTGCCCACCACCAGAGCAGCTTGCCCGCTTTCGATCAGCGCCAAAGCTTCACGGCGTTGCTTAGCGGTTTGGCTACCCGTGAGCCACGCAACTTTCAAATTCAAAGGCTCAAACAAAGGCTCTAGCAAGATCACGAGTTTGCGGAAATGCTGCTCGGCCAGAATTTCCGTGGGCACCATCAGCGCACATTGCTGGCCAGCGTCTACGCAAATCGCAGCAGCCAGCGCGGCCACGATGGTTTTGCCAGAGCCCACATCGCCTTGCAGCAAACGGTGCATCGGGCGCGGCAGCGCTAGGTCTTGCGCGATTTCCTCGCTTACACGAAGCTGCGCTTTGGTGAGCGCGAAAGGCAGAGCGGCAAGTAGCTTTTCATGCAAGCCACCGATCTTGGCTTTCAGCTCAGGCGCATGCAATGCATCTCGCTCCATTTTTGAGGTGAGCTGCGAGAGCTGCTGCGCCATCAGCTCTTCAATTTTGAGGCGCTGCCACGCGGGATGCGTGCGATCTTCAAACTGCGCGAGCGTCACATCCGGCGTAGGGTAGTGCAAAAATGATAGCGCACTATGTAGATTTAATAAGGGGAAAGTGCCGATTCTCTTTAATATTTCTTCTGGAATCGTGTCTTGCAGCACCTGAGCGCGCTCTGCCTGCGCCAAACCGTTGACCACCGCTTTGCGCAAGTAAGCCTGCGGCAAACCCGCCACGGTGGAATACACCGGCGTGAGCGCTGTAGGCAGCGCACTGCCCGCCGCTTTGCACACCGGATGCACGATTTGCCATCCAAACATGCCGCCGCGCAACTCGCCCCGTGCGCGAATGCGCGCACCCACTTCAAGCTGCTTTTGCTGGGAAGGATAGAAGTTAAAGAAGCGCAACTGACATGCGTCTGTGCCGTCATTCAACACAGCTACGAGTTGCCTGCGCGGGCGGTAGGCCACTTCGCAGCTTGTGATCTCGCCTTCAATTTGCGCGGAATCACCATCAAGCGCGTCTTCCAGCTTCGTTATCTTGGTTTCATCTTCGTAGCGAATCGGAAGATGCAAAGCGAAATCAATTGGGCGATGCAAGCCGAGCTTATCCAACGCTTTTTCCGCAGCGGATTTGGGCGGCGGCTTGGGGCTGGCGGGGGTTTCGGGCGATGGGGCTTTGCGGGGCATAGGATAATTGTGCCCTGTCCACTTGGCACGGATCTGTCCGATCCTCAAGATACTATGAATTCAATAGCAAACTATTCAGATAATATAAGGGCGAATGGCTCATTTCGCACTGAAGATTTTAATTTTGAGCTTCCCCCAGAGCTGATCGCTCAGCATCCCACAACGCAGCGCAGCGCTTCGCGTTTGCTTGATGGCCGAGTTTCTCATCCGGCCTCACCCACACATCGCATCTTTCATGATTTGCCAGATTTGCTGCAAGCAGGCGATCTGCTGGTGTTTAACGACACGCAAGTCGTCAAAGCGCGTTTATTTGGCGAGAAAGCCACTGGCGGCAAGCTGGAGCTGCTGATTGAGCGCGTGGTGGCGGGTAACGAAGTGGTGGCGCACATGAAGGTGAGCAAAAAACCGCGCTTGGGCGATGTGGTTCACCTCTATGGCAATAGCCAAGACATCATCAAAGCACAGCTCATTGGCCGCTGGCCCAATGACGATGGCGCGTTGTTTCGCTTTGAACTCTCCCACGATCCCTATTGGGTGATGGAACAATTCGGCCATGTGCCGCTCCCGCCCTACATTGAGCATGCAGACGAAGCCGACGACGAGCAGCGCTATCAAACGGTCTTCGCCAAACACCCCGGCGCAGTGGCTGCACCCACTGCAGCATTACATTTTGATGAGGCGCTGTTTCAGCATCTGCAAGCCAAAGGCATCGAACGCGCCTTCGTTACGCTGCATGTGGGCGCAGGCACTTTCCAGCCCGTGAAAGCAGACCACATCGCTGATCACACCATGCATTTCGAACGCTACAGTATTCCCGGCGAGACGCTGGAAGCGATAAGGAAATGCAAAGCACGCGGCGGCCGCGTGATCGCGGTCGGCACAACAACCGTGCGAACCCTAGAAAGCTACGCCAAAACCACGCAAACCAGCGGCGACACCAACATCTTCATCACACCTGGTTTTCAATTTGAAATTGTCGATTTCTTGATCACTAACTTCCATCTTCCAAAAAGCACGCTGATGATGCTGGTCAGTGCGTTTGCCGGCTATGCGCACATCATGGCGCTGTACCAGCACGCGGTGCGTGAGCGCTACCGCTTCTTCTCCTACGGGGACTGCATGTTGCTGAACCTGGAACCGAACCGATGCTGAGCTTCGAGCTGCTCGAGACCGAAGGCCACGCGCGCCGCGGCCGCCTGAGGCTCAACCACGGCGTGGTGGAGAC
>JANMDE010000450.1:0-6802 GCA_031376105.1 Variovorax sp.
GCAAGGTGCGTGCGACTGCGGCCATCGCGGCGCGGACATAGCAGCGCTGAGTGAATAAATGAAGCCTGATGACTCCTATCGTATCTGCGTAATGGTCGATAATTTTTGAGATTTATTTGTTGCGTCAGGATCAAACTCATCGCCAATCCCCGGTGGGATGGGCTTGTACTCTCGCAGGGTTTGCTCAAAAGCTTGGATCATTTTTCGCATTGGGCCGCGTACCCAGCCATCTTCCATGGCTGCATCGGTTTCCTCTTTTGGATCGCGTTTGATGTTGAAAAGCCAAGGTGTCTCCAAATGCTTGGTGCCTTCGTTGGGCTCACGCTCGAAGATGAAATGCAATTTCCAATGCCGCCACTTGACTGCTCTGAGTTCGTTCTTGATGTAAAACAAGAATCCTTCGCGTTGCGACTTGTCCTTCGTACCCGTCCACCAGTCGAGTTGGTTGATGCCGTCAATCGGTCTGTCTGTAGGCACAGCAGCACCGCTCGCACTGGCTAACGTGGAATACAGATCCGTGACATGAATGATCTCATCCGTCACGCGTCCCGGCTCCACCCGCCCGGGCCAGCGTACGATCAAGGGCACTCGCAAACCACCTTCCATCGCGGTGTGATAGGTGCCGCTCCATGGGCCAGCAGTTCCGCGCCAAGGTCTGCGGAACTCCGGGCCATTGTCACTGGCGAAAACGAACAATGTCTCTTCGCGTAGACCCATCTCATCGACAGCATCCAGCAACTGCCCAACGCGGTGATCCATCTCCATCATCGCGTCGGCAAAGTCACCCACCGCACTGCGGCCGGCAAAATCTGGATGTGGCAGCGTAGGGAAATGCAGATGCGTCATCGGCACATAAGCGAAGAAGGGTTGCTTGGCTGCCGACTTGCGCCGAATGAAATCCTTGGTTTTTTCAACCAACTCACTGTCAATGAGTCGGCGTTTGGGCAAGTCATACACAGCCACTTCTTTTGCGAGTTGGCCAACGAAACCTTCCATCACATAGGGCAAACCGACAACCGATGGGTCAAAGCCGGGGGCATTGGTGAACATGGTCTCGTTGGTGGTGCGCGGTATCCCGTACCACTCGTCAAAGCCGCGTTGATGCGGAAACCTCCCCTCGCGATCCCCTAAATGCCATTTACCAAACATGCCTGTGGCATAGCCAGCTTCTTTGAGTTGCTGCGCAAGGGTGCGCTCCCAAGGATGAATGCCCTGCGGCAAGCCTGCAGGCACAGACTGCATCGCACCCGTGCGGATCGGATGCCTGCCCGTCATCAATGCGGATCGCGTGGGCACACAGTCACTCTCCACATTGAAGTTGAGAAACTTCATGCCCTCTTGTGCCAAGGCATCGATCCTCGGTGTGGGAGCACCACGCAGCGATCCGCCGCCGTAGCAGCCTAATTCACCCCAGCCGAGGTTGTCGGCCAGCACGAGAACGATATTGACGGGTTTTGGAGAAATCAAAATCACTCCAAGGAAATCTTGCGATCTTTGATGAGCTTGGCCCAACGCTCGCGGTCTTGAATGATGCGCTGATGGAAAGCTTCTGGCGTGACCGCGCTAATTTCCATGGCAGCGTTCGTAAACTTTTGCTTGATATCCGGCTCGGCCAAACTGTCTGCGACGCTGCTACGCAGTTTCGCCAAAACCGCAGCAGGCGTGCCCTCCAGCGCAAACAAAGCAGACCATTGCGCGACATCCACGTCCTTCGCGCCACTTTCCGCCAGGGTGGGGGTCTCTGGGAACATCGCTGATCGTGCGCGTGTGCTCACGGCCAACGGTATCAACTTACCCGCTTTGATGTGCGGCAAAACTGCCGCCGCGCCCAGCACGGCTGTCGCGATTTGCCCAGCCAGCACATCATTGACAGCTTGCCCACCACCTTTGTACGGCACATGTAGCAAATCCATGCCCATTTGCTGCGAGAAAAGCTCGCCCACCAAATGCTGGATTGAGCCTTGCCCCGAGCTGCCATATGACACTTGATTGGGCTTGGATTTTGCGAGCGCTTGCAAATCCTTCATCGATTTCAAGCCCGTGGATGGCGCAGTCACCACCACAATCGGCTGAAAAGACAATTGTGCCACGGGAACAAAAGTTTTCGTCAGATCCCAGGGCATAGAGCGAAACAAGGGCAGCAAGGAAACCGAATCGGATGCGATTAGATAGGTGTGCTGATCTTTGGGCGCACGCAACACTGCATCCACGCCGAGTGCGCCATTCGCACCGCCTTTGTTGTCAACCACCACCGATTGCCCGAGGCGTTTTCTCACACCCTCCGCAATCAAGCGGGCCGCGATGTCGTTAGAGCCGCCGGCGGGAAATGGTACGACGAAGGTCAAAGATTTCGCCGGCCATTCCTGAGCCGACGACGCAACGGGCAGCAGGGCAAGCCCTAGCAAGGAAAACATGGAATCGCGACGCGTTTGCGTCAGGAGTTGGATCGACATGGTGTGGAGTCCTTCAGAATTAAATCTCAGTCTAATGAAAAGACATCAGCAAATTAGCAATTGTTTTGATATATTCACCAGAAATTACTGAACTATTGATCTCACGCTCCCCAGCCATGCAAGCGCAGCTCACCTCACGACGGTTCGATCAACTGCGGATCAGGCATCTAAAATTCCTCAGCTTACTCTCGGCCATGGGTTCACTCGCAGCGACGGCAGAACACCTTTCCATGACACCATCTGCCGCCAGCATGATGCTCAAGGAGATAGAAGGGATTTTTGACACCAAGCTTTTTCTGCGTCAAGGCCGCGGCATGGCTCTCACACCACAGGGGCTGGCACTGCTGCCGCGCTTTCAAACCGTGCTTGGTGAAGTGGCGGCTATGCAGCCATCCGCTGGAGGCACGCCCGCCCCCTTGCTAAGAATCGGTGCCTTCCCACACACCACAACCACGCTGCTGCCAAAAATCGTCCGTGCCTTGATTGAAAGTGAGCCCGCTTGGCATGTGCAGATCATCGATCAAAGCGCTGATCGATTGATTGACATGCTGCAAGCCGGGGAGATCGACTTGATGCTTGGACGCTTGCCCAGCAAAACCGCTGCCGCCCAGTCTTTTGACGGACTGACTCAAAAACGACTCTACGAAAGCAAACTCGCCGTGGTGGCAAGCAAGCGACACCCCTTGGTGGGAAAGAAGAATTTACGCCTGCAGGAATTGCTGGCGTGGCCTTGGGTTTTGCCCAGCATGCACTCCACGACACGCATGGCCTTGGTGGATATTTATTTGAGAGAAGGCTTGCCACCGCCTAGTCCCGTTGTGGAGTCGCCTTCTTTTTTCTTCAGCCTGTCCTTGCTCGCTCAAACTGATTTACTGACTTGTTGCGCTCATTCAGCTGCGTTACACAACGCCCACCAAGCTAGCATCTTGCCCATCAGTATGGACTTTGAATCCAGCCCTGTCGCTTTGATTTGGAGAAAAAATTCGGAACAAGCGAATCGCGCCGTGGCGCTTTTGGAGAAGGTATTGATTGATTGAGCAGCAAGGCGTGCCTTGTTGACCTCGTCATCAAGGCCTGTCTTTCTCAGCAACGCTAGCCATTCAACTCGTCTGCTCTAATTTGCGCCGCTGCAAAATCCAAATCACCAGAATAAATCGCCCGGCCGCAGATCACGCCTTCGATGCCCTCAAACTCCACAGCGCAGAGCTTTTCGATGTCTTGCATGTTGGACAGGCCGCCTGAGGCGATTACCGGGATCGTGCTGGCATGGGCGAGCTTGACGGTAGCTTCGATGTTGATGCCGCTCAGCATGCCGTCGCGGCCAATATCGGTGTAGATGATGCTCTCAACCCCGTAGTCTTCGTATTTTTTAGCGAGATCGGCCACGTCGTGGCCGGTGAGCTTGCTCCAGCCGTCGGTGGCGACTTTGCCGTCTTTTGCGTCCAGCCCGACGATGATGTGGCCACCAAAAGCGGTGCAGGCGTCTTGCAAAAAGCCAGGGCTTTTGATGGCAGCGGTGCCGATGATGACGTATTCCAACCCTGCATCTAAATAGCGCTCAATCGTATCCAGATCGCGGATGCCGCCGCCGAGTTGGACGGGGATGTCTTGTCCACCTGCATCTGCGTGTGCGCGGATGGCTTTCAAAATACCTTTAACGGCAACAAGATTTTGCGGCTTGCCAGCGAATGCGCCATTCAGATCGACCAAATGCAAGCGGCGCGCGCCAGCATCGATCCAGCGCTGCGCCATCTCTACCGGATCGCCGAATACAGTGGATTGATCCATATCGCCTTGCTTGAGGCGCACGGCTTGGCCGTCTTTGAGGTCAATGGCGGGAATGAGAATCATGGGTTCCAGTGGAGGAAGTTTTTATAAAGTTGCAAGCCTTGCGCTGCGCTTTTTTCAGGGTGAAATTGTGTAGCGAAAATGTTATCGCGTGCAAGGGCGGCTGTAAAGAGGCCGCCGTAGTCAGTTTCGCCTGCACTGTGACTTTTTGACGCAGGTTGCGCATAAAAGCTATGCACAAAATAAAACCAGCTCTCGTCTGCGACGCCGTCGTAAATTGGGTGACCTAGGGTTTGCTTCACGCGATTCCAACCCATTTGCGGCACTTTAAACCGGCTGCCATCGGGCTGCAGGCGGCCTTGCAGTTCAAACTTATGCACTTGCCCGCCAATCAGCCCCAGCCCCGGCGTGTCTTGCTCATCAGAATGATCAAGCAGCATTTGCATGCCCACGCAAACGCCGAACATCGGTTTGTTGGCAGCGGCCTCCAACACGGCTTCCTGCAGCCCAGAATCTTTCAAGCAAGCCATGCAATCACGCATCGCGCCTTGGCCGGGTAACACAATTCGCTCAGCCGCACGCACTTCTTCAGGGCGCTGCGTGATGATGACTCGAAATTGACTGCCCTGCGCCGAAGCTTGCACAGCATTGGCCACCGAGCGCAGATTGCCCATGCCGTAATCAACGACAGCAACCGTGGGGCTAGAAAATAGATTCGTCATTTCACTATTAAAAAGTGAGCAAGCTATGCAGATTCTATAAGGGCGATAGACCTAAAACGCTTTAAAGACAGTTTACAAACTGCCCTTGGTGGACGGGATGACACCCACGCTGCGCGGATCGAGTGCAAGCGCTGCGCGCACAGCGCGGGCAAAGGCTTTGAAGATCGTCTCGCACTGGTGATGCGCGTTGTCGCCCTTCAAATTATCAATATGCAGCGTGCATTGCGCATGGTTCACAAAGCCTTGGAAAAACTCATAGGCCAGTTGTGTGTCAAAGCCGCCAATCACGCCGCTTTTGAAATCCACATCCATATGCAGCCCTGGCCGACCAGAAAAATCCACCACGACACGCGAGAGCGCCTCATCCAGCGGCACATAAGCATGCCCATAGCGCCAAATGCCCGCCTTATCGCCCACCGCCTGCGCCACCGCTTGGCCGAGCGTAATACCCACATCTTCCACCGTGTGATGCCCATCAATGTGCAGATCGCCTTTGGCGTGGATCATCAAATCCATCAGCCCATGGCGCGCGATTTGATCGAGCATGTGGTCAAAAAAACCAATACCTGTTTGCAGATCGGCCTTGCCTGTGCCATCAAGGTTGACAGCCACAGTGATCTGGGTTTCTTTGGTGTTGCGGGTGACTTCTGATTTGCGTTGCATAAGCGTATTGTCGCAGACTCGTTTTTGGAAAGGGTCAGGCGAACGCGCCCAAGGCAGCCAGCATTTTGGCGTTCTCATCCGGCGTGCCCACTGTGAGGCGCAAGCAGTTCTTCAGCAGCGGGTGCATTTTGGAAATGTTTTTCACCAAGATGCCTTGCGCTTTGAGATGTGCGAAGGCAGCATCTGCGTCGGGCATGCGCACCGTAATCATGTTGGCGTCCGACGGATAAGCTTTCAGGGCAGGCATCTTGCCCATTGCTTCCAAAAGCATAGCACGTTGCGCAGAAATCTCGACTGCTTGAGCCCTAAATACTTCAAAATTCTCCAGTGCAAAGAGAGCGCATTCAGCGTTTAACACGCTGATGTTGTAGGGCGGGCGCAGCTTGTCGATCTCGTTGATCAAGGCTTGCGGGCCGCACATATAGCCTAAGCGCACACCGGCCAGGCCGAATTTGCTAAGCGTGCGCATGAGCAGCACGTTGGCATTCGCCTCAAGCGCAGCTTTGATCTCATCCATCCAGCTTTTGCTGCTGAAGGGCTGATACGCCTCGTCCATCACGACCAAGCCGCCATAGACTGCGCAAGCGGCGATGATCTTGCGAATGATGGCGGCATCCCAGAGGTTAGCCGTCGGGTTGTTGGGGTAGGCAAGGTAAGTGATCGCTGGCTTTTCTTTTTCGATGACCAAGAGCATCGCGGTCTCATCCAGCTCAAAATCGGCCATCAAATCCACGCCAATGAACTGCAAACCTTGAAGCTGAGCGCTCATGGCATACATCACGAAACCGGGTAGCGGGGCGAGGATTTTGCTTCCCTCGGAATACGAAGCGACACCTTGCGTCGCGTCACAAGCCATCGCCAACAAAGAAATCAGCTCATCTGAGCCGTTGCCCAGCATCAGCCCATAGCCTGCGGGCACTTTGGCGTATTGGCGCAGCGCAGCCTTGAGATCATCCACCCGCGCGCCGGGATAGCGATTGATCGCTACTTGGCCTAGCCGCTCGCCTAAAGCTTTTTGCAGCTCAGCGGACAGCGCATACGGATTTTCCATCGCATCGAGCTTGATGAAGCCTTTGCTGTATTGCACGGCATAGGCGTTCATGGATTGCACGTCTTGGCGGATGAATTTCAGGTGAGAAGCGGTCATACAGAAGATTCCAAAGATTCAGGCAGAAG
>JANMDE010000466.1:0-3773 GCA_031376105.1 Variovorax sp.
GAGAGTTCTTGCTCGGTGGCCAAAATAGGGTGCTTGCAGCGTTATATTTCTGTGGGCTGCACAAAATGCAGCCTTGTCTTTAATGCCTATTATCGCATTCCGAAATGCGGATTATTTTGGCTTGGCTACCAAAGATAGGCACTCAGTAACCCCGTTCTCGCTGCACTACACCGCTGATCGCATGTCCGTTTTGCATGGCGCGAATTTTTTGACTGATTTGTGCAATGGAGGGCGCGAGCAAAGTGTGCGCTGCGATGTGTGGCGTGAGCGTGACGCGCGGATGTGAGCGAAACGGATGATTGGTCGGCGCAGGCTCGCTGCGCAGCACATCAAGGCACGCGCCTGCGATCTGGCCTGTGGCGAGCAGTTTGAGCAAATCGGCCTCGACCAGATGCGCACCACGCGCCACATTGATGAGGTAAGCGCCTGGCAGCAGAAGGCCCAAATGCTGCTCATTCAAGATGTCTTGGGTTTGCGGTGTCAAAGGCAAAGCGCAGACCAGGACGCGACTGCGCGATAAAAAGTCTTTCAACGCATTTTCGCTGTAGCAGCGAATACCCTGTATGGCCTTGGGCCCGCGGCTCCAGCCCGCCACGGGAAAGCCCAAATCGCGCACGCGCTGGGCAATTTGGCTGCCCAGCAGACCCAGGCCGAGCACACCAACAGGAAAATTGCTGCGGTCTTGTGCATCGTATTGAATCCAATGGCCAGCGCGAATGTCTTGTGCGTATTGCTCAAACCGACCCACATGACGCAGCAGCGCGTGCGTCACGTAATCGGCCATTTGTGCGCCCATGCCGCCATCTTCAATGCGCACCAAGTCAAGGTGCGTGGGCAAATTCAATTTCAAAAGTGAATCCACGCCAGCACCCAAGGCAAATACGGCTTTGAGCTCAGGTTGTGCATCAAAAAATGTCTGGGCCGGAGACCAAGTGATGGCGTAATCAGCAGCACCAATCGTCTGCGGCCAAATTTGGATCTGCGCATCGGGCAGGGTTTGCGCCAGAGCATCTGCCCAAGGTTGGGCGTTGATCGTGGGGCAGCAAAAGGCTATTTTTGGCGTGGATTTTGAGGCGGATTGCGTAGGCATTGGGCGATATTAACGAATGAGGCTTGGGCGGGGAAGCGTGGTTTTGCAGACGAGGTTTGTGCAAGTGGCATAATATGGCTTGCAAAAGGGTTTTGATCCGGCTGTCTTTAGGCAAGCTCATGTTCCAAGCTCGAAGCTCCGCAACGGCGTCGCAAGCGCGCGTGAGGGGTACCTGCAAAGTTACGTTTAACTCTGAAAGGTTCATCATGGAAATCACCAAGGCCGAATTGGCCTCGGCTGCTGCTGCTTCCGGCGCTGCCACATCCCCAAATTCTCCACATCTGCCCGAAATGCGTGGCGCAGAAGTCTTGTGTGCCGCTTTGGCTGCAGAAGGCGTGAAATACGTCTGGGGCTATCCCGGCGGCGCGGTTTTGCACATTTACGATGCGCTTTACAAGCAGCAAAGCATGAAGCACATTTTGGTGCGCCACGAGCAAGCGGCTGTGCATGCAGCTGACGGCTATGCGCGCGCCACCGGCGATGTCGGCGTGGCGCTCGTCACCAGCGGCCCCGGCGCCACCAATGCCGTTACAGGCATCGCCACCGCTTACATGGACAGCATTCCCATGGTGATCATCACCGGCCAAGTGCCCGTGCCCGCCATTGGCTTGGATGCTTTCCAAGAATGCGACACTGTCGGTATCACGCGCCCGATCGTGAAGCACAACTTTCTGGTGAAAGATGTGCGCGATATGGCCGAGACGCTTAAAAAGGCCTTCCACATTGCCCGCACGGGCCGCCCCGGCCCCGTGGTGGTGGATATTCCGAAAGACGTGAGCTTCAACAAAGTGAAGTTTGACTTGGCTGAATACAAAAAACCAGTCGAGATGCGCAGCTATCAGCCCAAAGTCAAAGGCCATGGCGGGCAAATCCGCAAAGCGTTGCAGTTGCTGCTGACGGCCAAGCGCCCGTATATTTACACGGGCGGCGGCGTGGTGTTGGGCAATGCCAGCAATGAGCTGCGTACCTTGGTCGATATGCTCGGCTACCCTGTGACGAACACGCTGATGGGCTTGGGCGCATACCCGTCCTCAGACAGAAAATTCCTCGGCATGCTCGGCATGCATGGCACCGTCGAAGCCAACAATGCAATGCAAAACTGCGATGTGTTGCTCGCAGTCGGTGCACGTTTTGACGATCGAGTGATTGGCAACCCCAAGCATTTCGCGCAAAACGAGCGCAAGATCATTCATATCGACATTGATCGCAGCAGTTTCTCCAAGCGCGTGAAGGTGGATATTCCAATCTTGGGCGACGTGATAGACGTGCTCACTGAGATGATCAACCAGATTAAGGAAATGCCTCAGCGTGTGGCGCCATCCGATTTGGCCAGCTGGTGGAGCACGATTGACGCTTGGCGCAGCAAAGATTGCCTGAAGTTTGACCGCACAGCCACGGATGTGATCAAGCCGCAAATGGTGGTTGAGACGCTGTGGAACATGACCAAGGATGTCGAGACGTACATCACGTCGGATGTGGGCCAGCACCAAATGTGGGCCGCGCAGTTTTACCGTTTTGACCAACCTAATCGCTGGATCAATTCCGGCGGCCTCGGCACCATGGGCGTGGGCATTCCGTATGCGATGGGCATCAAGATGGCCAAGCCGGATGCGGAAGTGTTTTGCATCACGGGCGACGGTTCGGTGCAAATGAATATTCAAGAACTGTCAACTTGCTTGCAATACAACACGCCGATCAAAATCATCAACTTGAACAACAAATACCTCGGCATGGTGCGCCAGTGGCAAGAGATTGACTACGAAGGGCGTTACTCCAGCAGCTACATGGATGCGCTGCCAGATTTCATCAAGCTCGCGGAAGCCTATGGCCATGTGGGTATGCAGATCACGCGACCTGAAGACGTAGAGCCCGCGCTGCGCGAAGCCCGCAGATTAAAGGATCGCACCGTCTTCATGGATTTCCTCACCGACCCGACAGAAAACGTCTGGCCGATGGTGAAAGCCGGCAAGGGCATCACTGAGATGCTTTTGGGCTCGGAAGAGCTTTAAAACCAAAACCAACAGCCGGACGCAAAAAGCGCAAAAGTTGCGTAAAAGACGCAAAAAATACAAAAGAGAATTTCAGTTTTGATTTCAACTTTGAATTTCTTTTTTGCGTCTTTTGCGCAACTTCTGCGTCCTTTGCGTCCGGTATCTGAATTAACTTTTAAACCTAAAAGATAAATCTATTTGCAGCCAAGTCCGTTGATTACCGTCAACGGAGGAGGGCTCAGAAAAGAGGAATCATCATGAAACACATCATTGCAGTTTTGATCGAAAACGAAGCGGGCGCCTTGTCCCGCGTGGTGGGCTTGTTTTCAGCCCGTGCTTACAACATTGAATCGCTCACGGTGGCGCCCACGGAAGACCCATCGCTGTCCCGCATGACGATTGTCACCAGCGGATCGGACGAAGTGATCGAGCAAATCACCAAGCATTTGAATCGCTTAATTGAGGTCGTCAAAGTCGTTGACCTCACCGAAGGCAGCTACATCGAGCGCGAGCTCATGATGGTCAAGGTGCGCGCGGTGGGCAAAGAGCGCGAAGAAATGAAGCGCATGGCCGAGATTTTCCGTGGCCGTATCATCGACGTGACTGAGAAAAGCTACACCGTAGAGCTGACCGGCGACCACAGTAAACTTGACGCTTTCTTGGAAGCCATCGACCGCACAGCGATTCTAGAA
>JANMDE010000468.1:0-1677 GCA_031376105.1 Variovorax sp.
CCAGCGCCACCAAGAGTGCGGGCAGAGCGCAGCAGATCAGTGTGGAGCTGCTGGCAAATAGGCTGACGACTGAGGAAGCCAAGCTGCTGCGGGTTTGCTGCACGCCATCGCCTGCTTGCGCGATAGCATCTAAATTGGCACTCATTTTTTGCCTATGAGTTCGGTTTTGACGGCTGCTACCGTTGTGTTGGCCACTGTTTCGGTTTTCACCACGTCATAGCCAGCGTCGATGATGCCGGCTTTGATCTTAGCCATGTCGAGTTTTTGGCCATCTTTAGCCTCTACCGCAACGATGCGTTTGTCCAGATTGACATACACCGCTTTGGTTTGCGGCATTTTGGAGATGGTCTTCTCGATGCCTTGCGCGCAAAAAGCGCAGACCATGCCATTGACCGTAACCTTCGCCACGTCCGCTGCATTTGCAGAGGAAAATAGTGTTGCAGCAGGCAGCAATGCTACGCAAATTGCTACTGATTTAATAGTTTTGAAAAATGTTGTCATGATGAACTCCTAAATGAAAAAAAGCTTAAAACGTGTATCGGAAATTGACTTTGAGGCCTTCGCTCTTGCCCTTTTTAAACGGCGCACCGGCTTCGACGAACAAGGTCTTGTGAATGAATCGAATATAAGGCGTGTACTCAGTGGCATCTTTCGCATCCCCACCGACTCGTGTGGCCTCCAAAATCAGCCACGGTTGCCACTCGTCATATTCAGTCTTGTAAAACGAAAAGCCAGACGACAAACTGGTACGGGTGTAGTCAAAGTCTTTGGCGTAGCTGCCGTGCCACTTCAACGCTGAGTAGATGCGACGGGTTTCGTAGTCGACTTGAAGACCAACCAAACCGACCGTTTGCCGACCTGCAAAAAAGTTGCTTCCTGCGCTGCCGATTCCACCTTGCACATAAATGTTGGCCTGAGCCTCCGGCAAATTCCAACGGGCTACCCGGTATCCCAACTCGGCCTCCGCCATATTGACGCGGCGAACCTGCGCGGGACTTTGCTGCCATTTGAATTTCACCCCTGCGCCGATAAAAGAGGTTTTCTGATCAAAAGTGTAGACCACAGCAGTATCTGAAAAATCCTTCGAGAGTTCTCCCATGGTCATCCAGCTGTCTTTGAAGCCTACAGGCAGTGCAGAGGCAGTATTTACAAGAAAAATGAGCCCTAAGCCGGCGTAAATACTACGCATGCAGCTATTTAATTGATAGCGTTTCATCGTCTTCTTTCAATTCGCGGCTTTGCGCACTTGTGTGATGAACAAATCGCCATCGTCGTTTTTCACGACGAATTGCAGCTTATCGCCTACTTTGTAGCTATCAATCAGCGCGACATCTTTCAGCTTAAAAGGCATGGTCATCGCGTCCATTTTGATGCTGGCAATCGGCGCATGCTTGAGCGTGACGCGCTTTCTTGCGAGATCGAGTTTGGTAATTTCTGCGTTGACCCATTCAGGGCTGGCGGGTGCTGTGGCTACAGGCGTTGCAGCCGGTTTGCTGGTGGTCTGCGCTTGCAAACCGACAGCGAGAAGGGCAGAAACTAAAATAGTAGCTGCGCCAATGAGAAGTTTTTCCATAAGAATTCCTTGAGTGAGAGCTCAAACCGCGCGGCTTGAGCGAAGAAGCCAAATTTTGGGCGCACGTCGCCCCGGGCTCTCAAAGAATGGGTGGCTTGCTCACC
>JANMDE010000292.1:0-2557 GCA_031376105.1 Variovorax sp.
CACCGTGCCGCCAGCCAGCTCGATGCTGGGCACATAGCTGTCATAGCAAGGCTCCAGCACGATCACTTCATCACCGGGGCGCACCATGGCCAAGATGATCGTGATGATGCCTTGCGTGGCACCGGCTGTGATGGTGATTTCGCTATCCGCCGAGTATTGACGTGCGTGGAGTGCTTCTATTTTTGTAGCAACGGCTTGGCGCAGCGCAGCAATGCCAGCCATCGGCGGATATTGGTTGTGGCCACTTTGCATAGCGCTCGTCACAGCATTCACCAGCGCCGGATCACACTCGAAATCAGGAAAACCTTGGCCGAGGTTGACGGCTTTTTTCTCAAGCGCCAGCTGCGACATCACGGTGAAAATCGTGGTGCCCACTGCGGGGAGTTTGGTTTGAAGGGTCGGAGTGCGTTCGAGGACTTGCATGGTCGTGAGCGATAAATGAAATGTGTATTGTCAATAATGAAAAGGTCTTTTCTGCGTCTTCTGCGCAACTTCTGCGTCTTTTGCGTCCGGTATTTAATCTCTGCAATTCAACAGCGATCACTCACAGCGCAAAATCATCGCTGTACCCCGCCAGCGCTTTGCTCACCAAATCGCGCGTGAGGCGGGGGCTGATGAGCTCAGTGAAAGTGTAGATGAAGTTGCGCAGGTAGGCGCTGCGCTTGAAGGCGACGCGGGCTGTGTTTTTGCCAAACAAATGGCCTGCGGGTTTAACGATCAAATCAGGCTCAGCGATGGCGTTGACAGCCATCTCCGCCACGATGCCCACGCCTAAACCAGCGCGTACATAGGTCTTGATTACGTCGGAGTCAATCGCCTCAATCGCCATGCGGGGCGTGAGCTTTTTTGCGGCAAAGGCGGCGTCGATCTTGGTGCGGCCCGTGAAGGTGGGGTGATAGCTCACCAGCGGCTCGCCTGCTAAATCTTGCAACGTGACTTCACTGACTTTGGCCAGCTTGTGATCCACAGGCATCACGAGCACATGCTGCCATTCGTAGCAAGGCAGGGTGACGAGCTCGGCGTAATCAGCCAAGCTCTCGGTAGCGATGCCAATTTCAGCCACTTCATCAATCAGCATTTTGGCCACTTGATCGGGCGAGCCTTGGTGCAGGCTGATATTAACCTTGGGGAAGGCTTCGCGCAGCTTGGCAATCGGGCTGGGTAACACATAGCGCGCTTGGGTGTGGGTGGAGGCAATGCTCAAAGTGCCGCTGTCTTGCAGGCTGTATTGCTCGCCGATGCGCTTCAAATTGCCGACTTCGCGCAAGATAATGTCAATGCTTTTAAGCACCTGCACACCTGGCTCGGTGATGCGTTTCAGGCGCTTGCCATGCCGTGCAAACACCTCAATGCCCAATTCTTCTTCAAATTCAATGATGGCTTTAGACACGCCGGGCTGCGAGGTATGCAGTGCTTTGGCGGCCTCGGTGAGATTGAGATTGCGTCGTGCGGCTTCTTGAACGAAGCGGAATTGGTGGAGGTTCATATCAAAAAACAGCTAAAGAATGAATTTATTATGCCTTAAATGGGTAGGTTTATTGATTGAAAAAATCGATGTCGCGCCACTTCTCTTTGTATCAACTTGGGAAGCCCTGCCGTAAGCGACCGTTCAGTCACGCGCAAGCTCCCGTTGGTTTGAAGCAAGCTCTGGTTGGTTTCGAGTCAGGGGAAGGCAAGAGCCGTTTTGCACAATCCTCCCACGCCTGATTTTGGGCGCGGACATGACAGAGGCGGCATTTATGGCGACAGAAATTACAAACAACGTTCGAGAACGGTCTCGGCCCATGACCCAAGAAGAGAAAAAGGTGATTGCCGCGTCTTCTGCGGGCACTATTTTCGAGTGGTACGACTTTTATCTTTATGGTGCGCTCGCTGCAATCATCGGCGCGCAATTCTTCACGGCTTTCCCTGAAAACACCCGCAACGTGTTTGCTTTGCTGGCCTTTGCTGCGGGCTTTATCGTGCGCCCGTTTGGCGCTTTGGTCTTCGGTATGTTGGGTGACATGATTGGGCGCAAATACACGTTCTTGATGACGATTGTCATCATGGGTTTGTCGACCTTCCTGGTCGGCGTCTTGCCCAACTACGAAAGCTGGGGCACTGCCGCACCGATTATTCTGATCTTGCTGCGCATGGCCCAAGGTTTGGCGCTCGGTGGTGAATACGGCGGCGCGGCAATCTACGTGGCCGAACACGCGCCGCAGAATCGGCGTGGTTTTTACACATCGTTTATTCAAACGACAGCAACCTTGGGCCTGCTGCTCTCACTGGTGGTTATTTTGTTTACGCAGATTTACGTAAACGCAAATTACCCCGAAGTGGTGATGGCCAGTGGCGCAAAAATTACCGCCTTTGCGGCATGGGGCTGGCGCATTCCGTTTATTGTCTCCGTGGTGCTGCTCGCGATTTCGCTCTACATTCGTCTGCAAATGAAAGAGTCGCCTGCCTTCCAGAAAATGAAGGACGAAGGCACGCTGTCGAAAGCCCCGCTGGGTGAAGCATTCGGTCAATGGAAAAATGCCAAGATCGCACTTCTCGCCTTGCTCGGCATGGTCGC
>JANMDE010000536.1:0-5636 GCA_031376105.1 Variovorax sp.
TCAAAGGCAAAACGGTGGTCTGTGGCTGCGGTGGAGGAGATGCGGTGCGCAGTGTGTTGCCGCGTGTGATCTCGTCCAGCGAGCGCTTGGTGCTGGATGCGGATGCTTTGAATGCAATCGCTGCCGATGAATCATTGCAAACCTTGCTCAAAGCCCGCGCTGCAAAAAACCTGCCCACCATTCTTACGCCGCATCCGCTGGAAGCAGCGCGTTTGCTGGGGATGACGACAGCGCAAGTGCAGTCAGACCGCTTATCAGCCGCGCAAGCGCTGGCAGACCGCTTTGCTTGCACCGTGATTTTGAAAGGCAGCGGCAGCATCATTGCCAGCCCTGAATGCATTCCTGCCGTCAACCCCACGGGCGATGCTCGGCTGGCCACAGCGGGCACAGGCGACGTGCTCGCGGGCATCTGCGGAGCACTGATGGCCGTGATGCGCGAGACGGATGCACATGCAGTGGCGCAGCGCGCTTGCTGGGTGCATGGGGCTTTGGCCTCAAGGGAAACGAGCCCTCAAGCCGCGCTAACTCAAGTGATCCCTGCATCTGAATTGGTCAAGCGTTTACTATCAATTAAATAGCACGCCGCGCTTATTCTATAACGGCTATATGCCGATATGACCATAAAAATCAAAGAAATGGATTCTCTACAACGAGCTTGCCAAAGCGCCGGCCATGCTGGCCGTCTTCTGAGACAAGAACGTCTGCGTCAGATCGCAAAGCCGCTTCCAAAATGAGTGCATCCCACCAACTGATTTTGTGTTGCTGCACCAAGGTCATTGCCGCTTGTACGCTGACTGAATTGCTACCCACCACGTCAAACTGACAAAACTGCGCCACACGATCTCTGGCTTCATCCATTGTCAAACCAGGTTTGAGTTTTCGAGTCACCACGTTGACGAATTCATGCAACACCTGTGTGCTCACCACGACCCGCTCATGCTTCATGGCGTGTCTGAGCCGCGCTAGGGCTTTAGACTGGCTCGTTGGATGACTGTCATCAAACAAATAAACCAGCATATTGCTGTCAAAGAATGTGATCATGGGCTTAGGTTTTTTGACTAAGCGGCGTAGCGGTCATTGGCATCGTCTTTTGTCCATTTCACACCTTCAGCGTTGATCCCGCGGCTCGCTTTTGCCATGGCAATAATCGCCTCGCCTGCCTTCATCTGGGCATCTGTGTTGCTCGCATACTGCGCCAAAAACTCACGCACTTTTGCACTCACAGAGCTGCCCTCGCTAAGCGCTCGCATGCGAGCGCTGCGAATGATGGATTCATCCAAAGATATCGTTAAATTGGTCATGATGGGCGCTCTTAATAGGCGAACGAGAGTTCGTGCTACACGTATTCTCGTGCGATAATTCAACCGTGTCAAGCCCTGTCAATTTCAAAATCACCTTCCCCGAAGAGTTGCCCGTCTCAGCCAGAAGGCAAGAGATCGCAGAAGCTATATCGAAGCATCAAGTCGTCATCGTTTGCGGTGAAACGGGTTCGGGCAAAACCACGCAGCTGCCTAAAATTTGCTTGGAGCTTGGGCGCGGTGCGATGCATGCCAAGCCAGGGCAAAAGCCGCGTCTGATCGGCCACACCCAGCCGCGCCGCATTGCCGCATCCACCGTGGCCAAGCGCATCGCGCAGGAGCTCAACACCCCGTTGGGCGAGGTGGTGGGCTACAAGGTGCGCTTTGCGGACAAGCTGGGCAAAGGCGCATCGGTGAAGCTCATGACCGACGGCATTTTGCTGGCCGAAACGCAAACCGACCCACTGCTCAGCGGCTACGACACGCTGATCATTGACGAAGCGCATGAGCGCTCGCTCAACATTGATTTCTTGCTCGGCTATCTGCGCCAGCTTTTGCCGCGCCGGCCTGATCTCAAAATCATCATCACCTCAGCCACGATTGATGCGGATCGCTTTGCGCAGCACTTTGCTTCACGCAATGGCCCTGCGCCAGTGATCATGGTGAGCGGTAGAACCTTCGCCGTCGAGCAACGCTATCGCCCCTTTGAAGAATCCCGTGAATTCGATGCCAACGATGCGATGGCCGATGCTATAGACGAACTCTGGCCGGGCTCGCCGCGTGGCGACATTCTCATCTTCCTGCCCGGCGAGCGCGAGATCCGCGAAGCGGCGGATCATCTGCGCAAGCATTGCGCGAAGAAGCCGGGGCGGCAGAATGTGGATGTGCTGCCGCTGTTTGCGCGTCTCTCGCAATCAGAGCAAGAGCGCATTTTCGAGCCCGATGGCCGCCCGCGCATCGTGCTCGCCACCAACGTCGCCGAAACCTCACTCACTGTGCCCGGCATCCGATACGTGATTGACGCAGGCACAGCGCGCGTCAAGCGCTATAGTTTTAGGAACAAGGTGGAGCAGTTGCTCGTTGAGCCTGTGAGCCAAGCCGCAGCGAACCAACGCGCTGGCCGCTGCGGGCGCGTGGCTGATGGCATTTGTATTCGTTTGTATGACGAAAAAGATTACGCGGGCAGGCAGCGCTTTACAGATCCTGAGATTCTGCGCTCATCGCTGGCCAGCGTGATCCTGCGCATGAAAGCGCTGCATCTGGGGATCGTGGAAGATTTCCCTTTCATTGATGCGCCTAGCAAACGCGCGATTGCGGATGGCTATCAGCTCTTGCAAGAATTGGGCGCTGTCGATGAGTTAAACGAACTGACAAGACAAGGCAGTGAGCTGGCTAAGCTCCCGCTCGATCCGCGCGTAGGCCGCATGATTTTGGAAGCAAAGTCTCGTAGCGCGATCAGTGAAGTGCTGGTGATCGCGTCTGCGCTAAGCTTGCAAGATGTGCGAGACCGCCCGCTGGATATGCAGCAAAAGGCCGATGAAGCGCATAAAAAATTTGACGATGAACGCAGTGAGTTTGTCGGCTATTTGAAGCTGTGGAAATGGCTGGATGATGTTAGAGGCAATGGAGACAACAAAAGCAGCAATCGACAATGGGAGCAGCAGCTTCGCGGCAGTTTCGTCAATATTCGTCGTGTGCGCGAATGGCGCGATATTTATTCTCAGCTTGTGAGCACGGTGCAAGATTTAGGCTTCAAGCCCAATGCGCAACCTGCCACCTTTGAGCAATTGCACTTGAGCCTTCTCTCAGGATTGCTGGGCAACATTGGCTACAAACAAGAAGAGGAAGATCTTTGGCTCGGCGCACGGGGTATCAAATGGCAGCCGCATCCGGGGGCGCATTTGTCTAAAAAACCCGGCCGATGGATCGTGTGCTCCGAGCTGGTCGAGACGACGCGCCTCTTTGGCCGAGGCGTGGCGGGCATTGAGCCCAAGATGATCGAGCAGGTGGCTGATCATTTGCTCAACAAACAATTGCTAGAGCCGCATTTTGACAAACGCAGCGGCGATGTGCTCGCCTTTGAGCGTGCTTCTCTTTATGGCTTGCTGATCTACAGCGGGCGGCGTGTGAATTTCAGTCGCGTGGATCCGCATGCCGCGAGAGAGATTTTTATCCGTGAAGCGCTCGTGGCGGGTTGCACTGGCGAGATCAAAGAAGCTTGGGATTGCAAGCTGCCCTTTTATGCGCACAACCAGCGCATGGTGCGCCAGGTGGAAGAGCTGGAGCATAAGAGCCGCCGGCAAGATGTGCTGGTAGATGAAGAGCTGATCTTTGCGTTTTACGATCAACAGTTGCCTGCCGAGATGTGCAGCGCCCGCGAGCTAGAGGCTTGGTACAAAGCGCATCATGGCGCGAATCCCAAGCTGCTTTACATCTCCAGAGATGAGCTGATGCGCCACGAAGCCTCGGGCATCACCAGCCAAGCGTTTCCTAAGCTCATTCGCTTAGGCGGCGTAGATTGCAAGGCCACGTATTTACATGATCCGGGCGATGCGAAAGATGGCATCACGGTGGAGCTGCCGCTGTTTGCGCTCAATCAGGTGAATGAGGAGCGCTGCGAATGGCTGGTGCATGGCATGCTGCAAACCAAGGTGCAAGCGCTCATTAAAAGCCTGCCGCAGCGCCCGCGCTCGCGCCTCGTGCCGCTGCCTGAGAGCGCCGCAAGATTGTCTGAGACTTTGAACGTGCCTGAAGCGTTTGGCAAAGGCTCGCTGATTGATTCGCTGCTGAAGCTTTGCAAAGATGCCACCAGCGTGGATATCAAGCGCACAGATTTCAAGCTCGATATGCTGCAACCGCATTTGTTCATGAATTTTCGTGTGGTCGATGAGCATGGCAGGCAGCTCGCGCAAGGGCGCAGCTTGGCAGCGATCAAGGCCGAGCTGGGCGGGCAGGCGCGGGGCGCGTTTGCTGCCTTGGCGCAGATGTCACAGTTAGCTGAGCTTACTGTTGCAGAGCCTGTAGAAACTCTAAAAAATGATAAAAATCGGCCTCTAGCCGTTGTAAAACCTGCGCAGAGTGCTATTAATTCAGGAGTAAGCAGTTCTGCTCAAGTGCAGTTCGATGCTGATGCGCGATACACCGATTGGAGCTTCGGCGAGCTGCCTGAGCTGCTAGAAATTCGCCGCAAGCTCGGTAAAGATGTGCAAACGCTGATCGGCTTTCCTGCATTGATTGATCAGGCGGATTCCGTCAGCATTGAAGTGTTTGATGAGCCCGGCATGGCCGCTGCCAAACATCAAGCTGGCCTGCGCCGCCTCGTCTCCCTGCAAATCAAAGATGCCTTGAAATACTTGGAAAAGAACATTCCCGAGCTGCAAAAAATGTCGGTCGCCTTCATGCCGCTGGGCACAGCCGAAGAGTTGAAAACGCAAATCCTCGATCTGGCCATTGACAAAGCCTTCTTGCAGGAGCCCCTGCCCACCACCGCGCCAGATTTCAAGCAGCGCGTACAAGATGGAAGAGGGCGGCTCACGCTGATTGCCAATGAAGTGGCGCGGCTGGCAAGCAGCATCCTCACCGAATACCAAACCGCTCTGCGCAAAATCAAAGACACCAAAAACGCCCCCGAGGCCACAGCAGATGCTGCGCAACAACTCGCTCGCCTCATCCCCAAGCGCTTCCTCGCCCTCACGCCGTATGTGCGCCTACAACACTTCCCGCGCTATCTGAAGGCCATCACCATGCGCCTAGAAAAATACCGCGCCGATCCCGCCCGTGATGCCACACGCCTAGCCGAGCTGCGCCCCCAAGAGCAACGCTTCCTGCGCCTCATTGCCGAGCGCAAAGGCGTGCTCGACGAGCGCCTAGAAGACCTGCGCTGGCTCTTCGAAGAGCTGCGCGTGAGCTTCTTCGCCCAAGAGCTGCGCACCCCGCAGCCCGTCAGCATCAAGCGGATTCAGAAGAGTTTTGAGCAGCTGGCGCTTTGAGCTGCTTCTTACTTCGCGCCGCGGTGGGCTCGCTTCGCCGCTATTCGTATTTTGGGTTGAGAAGTTTGCGTGGGCGCAGCCTCAGCATCGCCCTTATCCAGCAGATCAGGTCGCTTCGATGCGGCCAAGTAATTGGATTTGCTCACGACCTTCCTACCCGTTTTACGCTCCAGCGCCTTGCGCGCATCGCCAGCGATTCTTCCGCCTTGCTTGGCGGAGGTTTTGTTTTCAATCAAGCCCTGCGCATCGCTGCGCCGGGCAATTTCCGTCGTACTGGCTTCTCCGAGCATCGTAAAAATCAGCTCCAAGTCGGTCATGTGATCGCGCAGGTTGTTGCCCGTTTTCACTG
>JANMDE010000574.1:0-21181 GCA_031376105.1 Variovorax sp.
GCCGTCTGGCGCGTTGGCCACAGCCATCAACGCCAAGTGGGGCAACTACGCCGCCTTCAAAGAAGCCTTCGTGAAAAGCGCGGTAGGCAACTTTGGCTCCGGCTGGACATGGCTCGTGAAAAAGCCCGACGGCAGCGTTGACATCGTCAACACCGGCGCAGCTGGTACGCCGCTGACCACCGCAGACAAAGCTCTGCTCACCGTGGACGTGTGGGAACACGCCTACTACATTGACTACCGCAACATGCGCCCCAAGTTCGTCGAGAGCTTCTTGGCGAATCTGGTGAACTGGGAATTTGCTGAGAAGAACTTTGTTTGAGGTTTCTACGCTCTGAACCAACCAGCCGTGAGGCTGGTTTTTTTCTGTGCACGCCATGACACGCCCATTGCTCTACACCTACCGCCGCTGCCCCTACGCGATGCGTGCGCGGATGGCACTGATCGTCGCTGGCATTTCATTTGATGCTTACGAAATCAGTTTGCGCGACAAACCGGCGACCATGCTCGCCGCATCGCCCAAAGGCACAGTGCCAGTGCTCGTTTTGGAGAGTGGCGATGTGCTCGACGAAAGTCTACACATCATGCGTTGGGTCTTTGAGCAAGGCTCACAGCAAGGCGCTGGGGCGTGGTGGGCAAACGCACAGACGGCAAACAATCAAGCGCTGATAGCGCTCAACGACGGCGCTTTCAAGCAACAACTTGATCGCTACAAGTATCCAGAAAGATATGTCGCCAGCGAGCGAGAGATCCATCGCGATCAGGCCATGAACGGTTTGCTGCATTCGCTGGAGCAGCACCTTGCCGCGCAACCGTATTTGGGGGGCAAAGTAGCCTGTGCAGCCGATTTGGCCATCTTCCCCTTCGTGCGGCAGTTTCGTGCTGTGGATGAAGCTTGGTTTGATGCGCAAGCGATAGCTGCGACTCGGAAATGGCTACAAGCGTGGCGACAGTCAGAGCTGTTTGAGCAATGCATGAAGAAGCTTCCCAGCGCTAGAGTCATCCAATTTTGATTGCAAGCTTGTACAAATTGAATATTCAAAATTCAATCTGTACAAATTCAACCGTGCTTGATCGCCACCGTTTTGAGCTGCGTAAACCCATACAGCGCTTCAAAACCCTTCTCCCGGCCGTAGCCTGAAGACTTCATGCCGCCAAACGGCAGCTCTACGCCGCCGCCTGCGCCGTAGTTGTTGATGAAGACTTGGCCGCTCTGGATGCGTTTAGCGAGGCGCAGTTGGCGTGCGCCGTCGCGCGTCCATAGGCCTGCGACTAAGCCGAAGGGCGTTGCATTTGCAATGCGAATCGCATCATCTTCGTCTTTGAATTTCATCGCACAAAGCACCGGGCCAAAGATTTCTTCCTGCGCTAAGCGGTGATGCACTGGCACATCGCGCAGTAATGTGGGGGCTTGGTAGAAGCCGCCTTCAGGTGCATCGTCTGCCACCTTGCCTTGCGCGACCATCGGAATGCCTGCGACTTGCGCATCAGACAGAAAATCCCACACACGTTGCTGCTGGGTCTGCCGAATCAGGGGGCCTAAATCCAAATCCATCGCAGGCGGGCCAGCGCGGAGGTTTTCAAAGGCAGAGCCCAAGCGATCCAGCAATTTTTCGTAGATCAGATCATCGACCAGCAGACGCGAACCCGCCGAGCAAGTTTGCCCTGCGTTCTGCACAATCGCGTTGATGATCACGGGCACAGCTGCATCCAAATCTGCATCGGCAAACACGATTTGCGGGCTCTTGCCGCCCAGCTCCAGCGTGACCGGGCAATGCCGTTCGGCAGCCACCTGTTGGATGATCGTGCCCACGCGCGGGCTGCCGGTGAAACTGATATGGTCAATGCCGTTGTGGCGAGCCATCGCGTCACCCACCTCATGGCCTAAGCCGGTGACGATATTGATTGCGCCTGCCGGAAAGCCCACGTCCGCGGCGAGTTGCGCGACTCTCAAGAGCGAGAGGCAAGCATCTTCCGAGGGCTTAACCACACACACATTGCCCGCCGCCAGTGCCCCGCCCACGCTGCGGCCAAAAATCTGCATCGGGTAATTCCAAGGAATGATGTTGCCCACCACGCCAAAGGCTTCGCGCCAAGTAAACACGCAGTAGCCATTCTGATAAGGAATCGTCTCGCCCATCAGCTTGTCTGCTGCACCGCCATAAAACTCAAAATACCGCGCCAGCGCAGCGGCATCAGCCTTGGCTTGCTTCACAGGTTTGCCACAATCGCGCTGCTCAATCGCCGCTAGCTCATCGGCATGCTCGGCCACCTTCATCGACAGCTTCATGAGCAAGCGCCCACGCTCTGCCGCACTCACGTGCTGCCACACATCGGCATAGCAAGTGCGAGCCGATGTCACCGCTGCATCGACATCTTGCGCCGTACCGCGTGCGATGTGTTCATACACCTCGCCTGTTGCTGGATCGGTCATGGACAGGGCTTGGCCGCTGGATGCAGGAGAAGGGCGGTTGTGGATGAAGTGGTTTTGCATGTGGAAATTGTAGGCTTAGAGCCAGGCTCTTGCCCGATATGTGTCAGCGACTGCATCATGTTTGATGAACACCCACCAGCCAAGTGGCAGTCAACGCATGTCACAGAGATTTAATAGTAATTAACTACATTCAATTTTTGCTTACAAAGGTTGCCTGCAATGTTGCTAGCAAAGACAGAGAAATCGAAGCTGATGCTCATCCAACGCGATGCAAGCTTGGGAGCTAAAGATCGGCAGATTCTGATCATGTGCAATGGCATCCGAACCCATAGTGAACTCGTTGGCATGCTCGGGCCGGATGTCAAGCCTATTTTGGATCGATTCATCAAGACCGGCTTGTTGATGGACGCCTCGCAGGCATTGAAAAACAACGCGGGTGTCTTCAGTCAAACCGGCACTTTTTACGCTTCAGATTTTCCGAATTCTGGTGCTAGCAAATCGGCAGGTGCGCGAAGCAGGCTGCTTCAAACCCATGTGGCTGCACCGAGTTCAAGGACTGCGCTCCCCGCCACAGATCGCGCTCCATTGGCGACCGCACAAGATCAACCTGCCAGCACGAACAACCGAGGCAAGCGATCCATTGCTGCTTCCAAGATGTACATGATCAACCTCTTGCAAATGCACCGTGACTTGGATTCCTCTACGCTGGCTGTGAATATTCATACCAGCGAAGATGAGCAACAGTTGGTGGCTTGTATCTTGGCCTCTTTGCGATTCATCACTCGAAAAGCGGGGCAGGCGTATGGCAAACGCGTTGCAGAGCAATTGAGCAATATTCTGCCCGAGCCCTATATGCCCGATCTTGATGCTTTCACCAACGAATACTTGCTCGAGCAGCCATCGATTGTGGTGACAGAGCGGTGAGATCAGCGCGGTTTATCCAACTGGTACAGCAATTGCGCCTTCACTTCCGGCCATTCGCCCTTGGTGTGGCTGTACATCACGGTGTCGCGCATCGTGCCGTCTCGGCGCAGCGCGTGGCCTCGAACGATGCCGTGGTAGCTGCTGGAGCCCAACACTTTGCCTTTGGCATCATCGATTACTGCAAATGCGAAGCGATCTGTCATTTTTTGAGCCGCTTTAATATAGGCGCGAACGTTTTCTGGCTCGGGCACAGAAGTGATGCGCAGCTTTCATAGCTCGCCATCTATCGCCACCTGATCCATTTGAGCTAAATAAAGACGCAGAGCATGCAACACAATATCGGGTTGATCACGATGCGGCGAATGCCCACATTGCTCTATTTTTAATAGCAAACTTCGTTGCATTTGTAGGGGCAAACAGCTGATTTCACTTGAAAGATCGACTTCTGAGCCGCCTAGGGCATCGATTTGCGCCATAGTGCCGTAAGGATCGGCGTGGCCTTGAATGGCCAGCAAAGGGCAAGTGATTTTTTTGCACTCTGTTTGAATATTGAAGCTGCGGAATGCATCGCTGAGCCAAATGTCATTCCATTGCCAAAAAGCGCCATCCACATCGGCATGAAATTTGGCAAGGCGCTGGCGCAGATCGCCGCTTTCGTAAGCCGCACGCGCTTGGGTGATGGCTTGGATGCTGATGTCTTCAACGAACAAATGAGGTGCCATGACGATGCAGGCCGCCGGCTCGAAGGCGGCGGCGTAAAGCAAGGCGATGCTGCCGCCGTCTGAATGGCCGAGCAGAATAGGCTTTTCAATGCCGCACATGCGCAGTAGCTCGGGGAGCACCTTCATGGCTTCGTTGTCCATGTAATCGGACTTCAAACGGCCAGCGCCGCGCACATCGGCTACGGGATCGCTCTGGCCGTAGCCACGGCGGGAATAGACGAGCCCACAGCGACCTGTGGCTTGGCACAGCCTCAAAGGGAAATCGCGCCACATACTGACGGAGCCCAAGCCTTCGTGCAGAAAAACGATGGGCGCGCGGGCAGCAACGGTTGCGCTGGGCGAAGGGGATGCTTCTGATTGCGCTTGCACAGCGATGTGCAAAACCTCCAGATGTGTGCCCAGAACGGCGATTTTTTCGATTTTTGTAGCAACTGATGCAGTCATGGCGCTATTTTGAGGGGTTTTTAGGCCGCGCAGTCGCAACTGGGCAAGGGCCTAGCGGGTAAACTCATGGGTTGTCTCAGCGTTGAAAGTCCTTGTTTTGAAGCGTTCGCAATTTCTGGTCGGTTTGCTGGGTTCAGCGGGTGTCTCCCTTTTGCCGGGCTCGTGGGCTCAGGCTCAAAGCGCTTTGCCTACCCCATTGGCGACCAAAGCGGCCGCCAAACCGCCGATCTTTGTGCTCAATTCGCTCGATGCGGATGTGAGTGTGATCAATCCTGACACATGGCAGGAGGTCAAGCGCATCCCCACCGGCAAAGAGCCGCACCATCTTTACCTCACGCCCGATGAAAAATCGCTGATTGTGGCCAACGCCGGTGGCGACTCGCTCACGTTTCTTGACCCGCGCACAGCCGCCGTGCAGCGCACCATCAAAGGCATTCTCGATCCGTATCACCTGCGCTTTTCGCCCGATATGAAATGGTTTGTGACCGCCGCCAATCGCTTAAACCACATTGATATTTACCAATGGCAACCGCAGGCCGTTGAGCCTTTGAAGCTCATCAAGCGCATTGCCAGCAGCAAAACGCCCAGCCACATGTGGATTGACAGCAAATCCACCACGGCTTACGTGACGATGCAAGACAGCGACGATTGGGTGGCGGTGGATTTGGCCACGCAAAGCATTCGCTGGCGCTCGGCCACCGGGGATATGCCCGCCGATATTTATCTGACACCTGACGACAAATTCGCCTTCATTGGCCTGACCGCCAGCGACGGCGTGCAGGTGTTTGATGTGTCTGGCGGCAGCGCGCATCCTCCCAAGCTCATCAAAACCATTCCCACTGGCAAGGGCGCACACGCGTTTCGCGCAGCGGGCGATAAGCGGCATATTTTTGTCAGCAATCGCGTGGCCAACACCATCAGCAAGATTGATCTGCAAACGCACAGCGTGGTGGCGCAGTTCAGCGTGCCGGGCGGGCCCGATTGCATGGATTTGTCATTGGATGGAAAATGGCTTTATGTCACCTCGCGTTGGGCGAAGAAACTCACGGTGATTGACCTGCAAACGGGCAAGATCGCACGCCAGGTCAACGTGGGTCGCTCACCGCATGGGGTGTGGACGCTAGACCATGCGCCTCGGGAATAAAACCACTCTATTTTTAATAGCACTCTGCGCAGTATCTATAAGGGCAAATGCGCAGTTAGGCTCATTGTTTGGGAAGAAACCAGCGCCAGCGCCTGCCGCTGCGGCTGTCATTCCCCCGCCGGCGGTATGCGACAAACCGGTGTACCTGACCTTTGACACGGGGCATATGGATGTGGCGCAATTGATTGCTGACACACTCAACAAACACAACGTGAAAGTCACTTTCTTCGCCGCCAATGAGAAGACGAAAGACGAGAGCACCAGCTTGTCAAAATCTTGGGGTGAAAAATTCTGGGCTGCGCGCGGTAAAGAAGGCCATGAATTTGCGTCCCACACTTGGGATCATCCGATCTTGCTTGGCGATGCCAAAGGCATTGCACCCGCTTTTATCGTCAAGCCCACACAGGGTGCTTTTGCGGGCCGCAACTTCACCTGGGAGCCCAAGAAATACTGCGAGCAACTCGATCTGGCCAAAGAGCGCGTCGAGTTTTATACCGGCAAAAAAACACTGCCCATCTTTCGTGCCCCCGGCGGCAAAACTTCTGCCAAGCTGCTGGCTGAAGCTGAGAAATGTGGCTACAAACACGTCGGCTGGTCGCCCGCAGGCTTTTTGGGCGACGAACTGCCAAGCGAGAGCGCCTCCAACGATGCGCTACTGAAAAAAGCCCTGCGCGACATCAAACCCGGCGATATTCTCTTGGCGCATCTGGGCATCTGGAGCCGCAAAGACCCGTGGGCCCCCGCAGTGTTAGAGCCACTGATCGTAGGCTTGAAGAGCCAAGGCTTTTGCTTTAACACCCTACGCCAACACCCAGCTTATAAAGATTGGATTGCTGCGAACGGTGGGTGAGGCTGAGCCCTAAGCCCTGAGTCCGCTGTGGATTTTGGGCACGTATTTTTCAGCGCAACTCTTGATCGCCCAACATGCGCTGCGGCTCAAGTAGACCCAAACTAATCATCGGCCGATGTAACCAGTGTCTTGAATTAATTTTTGCCCCGCAGGACTGAGCACCCACTCACGCAGTTGATCAACAGAAGCTTTCGATTGCTGAGTGGTCACCATATAAACATCCACCGTCAGCGGATACTTGCCCGAGCGAATATGGTCTAAGCTGGGCTCGACACCATCGATATGTAGCAACTTGACCCCGCCTTGCTTGAGCATCTGAGTCACATAAAAACGAAATGAATAACCCAGTGCGTTCTCAGAATTGCGATAGGCCGCTACTTGGCGAACCAAGCCGCCCATTCCTTGTTGCACTTCTTCTTGCATCGGTTGACGCATCGCTTGGCCTTGCATGACCTTTGCTTGCATGATGGTTTGACTGCCAGAGTTGGCTGGGCGCTGAAAAGGCAAGATGGCTGCACTGTCGCCACCCACCTCGCTCCAGCGCGAGATACGCCCTGCATAAATGTCTTGAATCTGCTTCACAGTCACGGACTGAACAGGATTTTTTGAATTGACAACGAAAACAAATGCCTCTTTACCAATGGGAGTAAAGGTCAGCTGAATCCCCTTTTCTTTTGCAATCTTGGCTTGTTCTTTAGAAGCTTGTGCTACAAAAATCGCATCTACTTGTCCGTTGATCAAATTTTCATAGGCTATGGGTGTTGTACTGCCCTTCACCAGTTCAGCAATTTGATCGCGTGGATACATCGCTTGCGCCATTGCCGCATACACGGGATAAGCCGCAGTTGCTCCATCAAGACGAGGGGCATTCTCTTTGCTGAACTGCAAATTTGGGCGAGGTTCGATGGTGATGAGTTTGTTATCAGGTTTAAATGGTTGGTACTGCCGCAGTTCTATACCTTCGGTAATTTTCTCGCCTTGCGTGAATGTGCTGATCAGATCTTTTTGGTCTTGCCAAAATTGCCATCCAATCCAGCACCCCATCGCCAAGATGCAGGTAGGCACTAAGACCATACCGTGGCGCTGACTCAAAGTTTGCTGGCGGTGTGCCCGCCAAACAAAAAATAGGAAACCTAAACTTGCAATGCTGGGTATGACCAGTAACCAATGCGGTTTGGAGAAAACTGCGGCAATGCCTACAAAAAAGTAAGGCAAAAATACCCATAAGAGATGCGTTGAAGCGCCTTTGTTCGGCGTGTGTATGCCGTTACGCGCGAAAATAATCCAAGCTACGCACATGAGAGTCAGCGGAGCTAGGGCGGGTCCAAAGCGCGCAAGAAAAGAATCAGGCACTTCTGCTCGATCCGTCATGCGCTGTGCGAAATAAGCACCCATGAAGATGACTAACAGAGCAATCACGGAAACGCAGGCAGTCCAAATTGGATTCTTTACATCTAATACGTCGCTCACCACAGAGGATAGAAAAAGGACAACGAACAAACCAATTTGCACAAATACGGGAAGCACGATCCATGCCCCGAAAGATGTCCATTTCAGATAACCCCACTGAAGCGGCTGTGCGTGTGGCGTTTGCGCAGGCGTTGTCATTTGGTTTCGGAAGAGTTTTTACGCGTTCTGATTAAACAAATCCTGCGCCGATTTCGGCGGTGCAATGCCCATATGCCGATAAGCAGCCAGTGTGGCCATACGCCCGCGTGGGCCGCGTTGCACGAAGCCTTGTTGGATAAGGTAGGGCTCAATCACGTCTTCTATCGTGCCAGGTTCTTCGCCGATGCTGGCGGCGATATTGTCTAGGCCGACCGGGCCGCCGTCGAAGCGGTGTACCAAGGCCTCTAAGAATTTGCGATCCATCACGTCGAAGCCTTGCGGGTCAACGTCGAGCATCACGAGCGCCTTTTGCGCGATCTCCTGGGTGATCGTGCCGTCGCCTTTCACATCGGCATAGTCGCGCACGCGGCGCAGGAGGCGGTTGGCGATGCGCGGTGTGCCGCGCGAGCGTCGGGCGATCTCTTGGCCACCGTTGCCATGCAAAGGTGCTTTCAGCAGATGAGCGCTGCGCGTAACGATTTTTGTGAGCTCCTCAACGGTGTAAAACTCCAGCCGCGCCACGATGCCAAAGCGGTCGCGCAGCGGATTCGTGAGCATGCCGGCGCGTGTGGTGGCGCCCACGAGGGTGAAGGGCTGCAAATCGAGCTTGATGGAGCGTGCCGCTGGGCCTTCGCCGATCATGATGTCGATTTTGTAATCTTCCAGTGCCGGGTACAAGATTTCTTCCACGACGGGCGAGAGGCGGTGAATCTCATCAATGAAGAGCACATCGTTTTTCTCTAAATTTGTGAGCAGGGCAGCCAGATCTTTAGGCTTTTCCAGCACCGGCCCCGAAGTTTGCCGCAGGTTCACACCCAGCTCAGCGGCCACAATATGCGACAGCGTCGTCTTGCCTAAACCGGGTGGGCCAAAGAGCAGCACATGATCCAGCGCCTCGCCACGCTTTTTCGCCGCACCAATGAAAATCTCTAGTTGCTCGCGCACTTTGACTTGACCCACATACTCATCCAGCAGCTTAGGCCGCAGGGCGCGCTCAATCGCTTCCTCTTGCGGGGAAGCGGGCGAGGCGGAGATGACTCTCAGCGGAGTGGAGAAATTGTCGGTTTGGATGCTCATTTCGCTAGAACCCAGCCGCGCTCGTTCATGCATTGCTCATGCAAAGAGCGGCGTGTTTCGATAGCGTCGATACACCAGGCCATATCGCGGTGCATGACTTGTGCGCCGCGATCACCACGTTGGTCTTGCAACTTGAGTTGAGACAACGAATCGGGCAAGCTGGCGCAGGCTGCTATCACCAGTGCAACGGCGCAGAGAAGTGTTTTGCGAATCATGATTTACCTCAGATTACTTTGCCAATGCCTTGAGCGCCAATTTGATCCCCTCACTCACACCGACATCCTTAGGCAACGCCTTCAAAGCCAGCGAAGCTTCCTTATCAGAATAACCCAGCGCCACGAGCGCTTGCAAGATATCAAGCTGCGCATCGTTGTGTACCGAAGCGCCGGCGCCGATGTCTGCGCCGAGTTTGCCTTTGAGTTCGAGGAGCAAGCGTTCGGCAGTTTTTTTTCCGATGCCGGGCACTTTGGTCAGGCGGGTGGCTTCTTGCAGAGTGATCGCTTGGGCGAGATCGGCGACGCTCATGCCGCTGAGAATGGAGAGTGCTGTGCGCGGGCCCACACCGGAGATTTTGATGAGTTGGCGGAAGGTTTCGCGCTCCTGCGCTGTGGCAAAGCCGAAGAGAATTTGCGCGTCTTCGCGCACCACGAAATGCGTGAGCAGGGCGACCTTTTCGCCTAAAACGGGCAGGTTGTAAAACGTGCTCATGGGCACGTCGAGCACGTAGCCTACGCCGCCGCAGTCAATGAGGATTTGCGGAGGATTTTTCTCAAGCAGGTTGCCTGCGATGCGGCCAATCATGAAGCGGGTCTCCTGAAGCGATCAGTGTATTTCTAAACAGTACAATGATACGGTGATTCTCAGACATTCCTTCATCCCGATCAACAACAAACGCTTAGGCTTCCTGTGCGGGCCTAATGATGAGCATTTGCGCCGCCTGGAAGATGCGCTCAGCGTGAATATCGCGCATATGCACGAGAATTTTCGTATCAACGGTGCGAAGAAAGATGCTGAGCGCACGGTTGAGTTGCTGCAAGCGGCCTATGAAATTGCCAGCAAACCGATTTCTCCCGAGGTATGGCAGCTTATGGTCTCGGGCAAAGAGCTCGCGCTGGATGGCGAGAGCCTGGTGCTCAATACCCGCCGCGCGGATTTGCGCGCCCGCTCGCCCAATCAAACACAGTATTTAGCGCATATCGCTTCGCATGACATCAGCTTCGGCATTGGCCCCGCTGGCACTGGCAAGACGTATTTGGCCGTGGCCTGCGCTGTGGATGCGCTGGAGAGGAGCGCAGTGCAGCGCATCGTGCTCACTCGGCCTGCGGTGGAGGCGGGCGAGAAGCTGGGCTATTTGCCGGGTGACTTGGCGCAGAAGATTGATCCCTATTTGCGCCCTTTGTATGACGCGCTTTACGATTTGATGGGTTACGAGAAAGTGCAAAAAGCCTTCGAACGCCAGCAATTAGAAATAGCGCCACTGGCTTTCATGCGCGGGCGCACGCTGAATCACAGCTTCGTCATTCTCGATGAAGCGCAAAACACCACGCCAGAGCAAATGAAAATGTTTCTCACGCGCATTGGTTTCAGCAGCAAAGCCGTGATCACAGGCGATGTGAGCCAAATTGATCTGCCGCATGGCCAGCTCAGCGGCTTGGTGGATGCTGAGCGCGTGCTCAAAGGTATCAAGGGCATTGCCGTGAGCCGCTTCACCAGCGCGGATGTGGTGCGCCATCCGCTGGTGGCACGGATTGTGGATGCCTATGATGCACAGAAACCGAAGCGTTGACGGCTTCATGTCGCTATAGAATACATAGCAAACTATGCAATTTGTATAAGGGCAATAGCCCGATTTGGCTTAGAAGAATGATAGATTTACAATTTTCTGATGATTTAGGTCATCCGCAGGCAAGGGCTGAACTCAAGCGCCTACTGTCTAAGGCCCGTTTGACGCGGTGGGTGCAGCACGCGCTGTGTGCGTCAGAAGATGCTGACCAAATCACCTTGCGGGTTGTGGGCTTAGATGAAGGCCGTGAGCTCAACCGTGACTATCGCGGCAAAGCCAAAGATCACGCTACGAATGTGCTCACGTTTGCCTACGAAACTAGGCCCTATGTAGCCGCAGACGTTGTGCTCTGCGCCCCGGTGATCGCGCGCGAGGCGGCTGACCAAGGTAAATCCCTGGAGGCGCATTGGTCGCATCTGGTCATTCACGGTATCTTGCATGCGCAGGGCTACGAGCATGAGACCAACGAGCGTGATGCGCTGGAGATGGAAGCGCTAGAGGTGCTGCTGCTCGGGGCGTTGGGTTATCCGAATCCGTATTGACAAGACACGCCTATGGCACGCCCCAAATCCGCCGACCATCATTTGAAGCGCGATGAAATATTAGACGCTGCTGCAAGCTGTTTTGCGCAGCTGAGCTATCCTGCGGCGAGCATGCAGGAAGTGGCTAAGCGCTTGGGCACGAGCAAGGCGCGGATTTATCATTACTACGAGAGCAAAGAAGCGCTGCTGTTTGACCTGCTCGACCGCTACACCCAGCGCTTGCTTGCGCTGATTGGCGAGACAGAGGCACTGGCGCAGCGCAAAAAACTCGATGACAAAGCCGCTTTGCACGCCCTGATTGAAGCCTTCTTGGTGGAATACGAAACCTCAGCCACCACCCATGTGGCGCTGCTGAACGACACCAAATTTTTGAGCGATACCCCTCAAAACGGCAAGCCTTCGCAACGTACGGTGATTTTGCAGCGTCAGCGCGATGTGGTCAGCGCTTTCACGCGCTTTTTGCGCCGCGCATATCCGCTGCGCTTTAACGATCAAAATCAAACGGCCTTGGCCATGATGCTGATGGGCATGATCAACTGGACCTTCACTTGGCTTCGCCCTGCCGGGCCCATCAGCTATGCGCAGTTTGCGCGGGAAGTGGTGCAGACGCTGGAGCGTGGGTTTCAGTAGAACTGGATCAACCCTCGATCCATAAGCTTTTTTGCCTAGTAGCCCTTATAAAATGGGGATAGTTTGCTATCAAATAAATAGTAAATGATGATTCATGAAGATGCTTTCGACGATTCTCGCCAGCAGAGTAAGCCAACTCCCAACAACATCCCTTGGTTTTAAGAAAACTTTACAACCTGTTTTCACATTGCAAATCGCATCTAAACAGTTGAAAACAATCAGTTTTTTCTGAAAATACTGATTAAACTTTCATCCTTTCAAATGTCGTAAGCACTTGATTTCATTGAAGTTTTATTACATTCCGGGCTTGGGATTTGCGAGGAATGCTGATAAAGTGTTGAAAAGTGAATAAAAGTGGGATTTCAAGAGATTTTTTGAGATTTCACCGCGCAAACACCTTTCGACACTGACCACACACTTTCTTCAATGACTCCCGCCATGTTCACCGGTGCTTCAGCTTTGAGTTTGGATCCCAAAGGGCGCTTGGCTGTGCCCACGCGGCATCGCGAAGCCCTGCAAGCAGCTTGTGCCGGTAGCTTGGTGATCACGCGCAATCATGAGGGCGGTTTGATGATGTTTCCGCTGCCCGCTTGGGAAAAATTCAGCGCCAAGCTCATGCATGTGCCGATGAACCAGCAATGGATGAAGCGTTTGTATGTGGGCCATGCACAGCCAGTCGAAATGGATGGCGCAGGCCGCGTGTTGATTGCGCCTGAGTTGCGCGAAGCCGCTGATATTGGCTTGGAGGTGAAGTTGCTCGGGATGGTGGACTTTTTTGAACTGTGGGAGCCCGCGCGGCACAGCGCAAAAGAGGCTCTCGATCTGGCGCGCGCTGGCTCCAGCCAAGGCGCTGAAGCTTTCAAAGACTTCGTGTTTTGACGGAGCAGCAGGTGGACACATGGCAACACACCACCGTTCTGCTCCGAGAAGCTGTCGATTCCCTCCTCGGCTCTGCAGACGGTCATTACATCGATGCCACCTTCGGGCGCGGTGGCCACACGCGCCTGCTGCTCTCGCGCCTCGGTGCACAAGCCCGCGTGACAGCCTTCGACAAAGATCCAGAAGCGATTGCCTCAGCGCAGGCCATGATCGCGCAAGATCCGCGATTGAGCATTCGCCACGAGAGCTTCGTGGGCTTGGCGGATTTAGAGAGCGGCAGTGCGCAAGGCATTTTGATGGATTTGGGTATCAGCAGCCCGCAGATCGACGACGCCTCCAGGGGCTTTTCCTTCATGCGCGACGGCCCACTCGATATGCGCATGGACAGTACACGCGGCCAAACGGTGGCGCAGTGGCTGGAGAAAGCGACCGAGAAAGACATCGAAGAAGTCATCAAAGGCTACGGTGAAGAACGCTTTGCTCGCCAGATTGCCAAAACCATTGTGGCGCGTGTTGCCGCAGGGCAAACGCCTCAGCGCACCTTGGAATTGGCCGAGCTTATCGCTGGCGTGGTGCGCACTCGGGAAGGGGGCCAGCATCCGGCCACACGCAGCTTCCAAGCGATGCGCATTTTCATCAATCGCGAGCTGGAAGATTTGCAAACCGCATTGCAGGAAAGCCTGCGCGTGCTCGCGCCAGGAGGCAAGCTCGTGGTGATTTCATTTCACAGCTTGGAAGACCGCATCGTCAAACAGTTCATTGCGCTGCATTCGAAAGAAGTGATCGATCGGAATGATCCCAACTGGATGTTAGCCGCCAAGAATCCTGCGCAGACTGCTATGAAATTAATAGCTATTGATCGCATCAAGCCCACCGAGCAAGAAGTGGCCGTCAACCCGCGATCGCGTAGCGCAGTGATGCGTGTGGCGCTGCGCACGGAAGGCGCGCTGTGATTCGGCTCAACCTTGTTTTTCTCGCTGCGGTGGTTGCCAGTGCCATGTATTTGGTACAACTGCAATACCAATCACGTCGCTTGTTTGTTGAAGTGGAAAAAGCGCAAAACCTCTCACGCAAGCTTGAAATTGAGCGCGAGCGCTTGGAGGTTGACAAACGCTCGCAGGCCACGCCGCTGCGCATTGAGAAAATCGCGAAAGATCAATTGCAAATGCGCACGGCCACACCGGCTGTGACGCAGTATGTGAAGCTGCCTAAAGACGACGTGGCTGCAGGAGTCAAGCCATGAGCTGGCGCGCCAATCTCTTAAACACCAAAAGCGTGGCCTATTCGGGCAGCGCTAGCCCTTTGCTGGCGAGCAAAACGCCAGTTTGGCGCAGCAAACTGATCGTGGCGGTGATTGCGTTGGCCTTTGTGGGCTTGGCGGGCCGCGCTGCCTATGTGCAAGTGATCAATAACGATTTTTATATTCGCCAAGGCGAGGTGCGTTTCTCGCGCACGCTGGAGCTGCCTGCGAATCGCGGGCGCATTCTGGATCGCAATGGTTTGATTTTGGCTTCCAGCGTGCCATCACCCAGTGTGTGGGCGATTCCAGAAGATGTGGAGCAAGACAAAGTCAAAATTGCGCAATTGGCCAAATTGCTGGAGATACCCCAGGCGGAGCTCAAAGCCAAGCTGGAAGAAGATAAGAGCTTTGTTTGGCTCAAGCGCCAAATTGACGAGACCGTTGCGCAGCAAATTGCGACGCTGGGCATCAAAGGCATTTACACCCGCAAAGAATACCGTCGTCAGTATCCGGAAGGCGAGGCTGCTGCGCATGTGGTGGGCTTCACCAACACCGATGACAAAGGCCAAGAGGGTGTGGAACTGGCATTTAACAACGAACTGGCAGGCAAAGGCGGCACGCGCCGTGTGATCAAAGATCGCTTGGGCCGCGTGGTGGAAGACATGGGCGAGACTGTCTCGCCCACAGACGGCAAAGATATCCAACTGTCAGTCGACAGCAAGGTGCAATTCTTCGCGTATCAAAAATTGCGAGATGCCGTGACACAGCACAAAGCCAAAGCGGGCAGTGTGGTGGTGTTGGATGTGCAAACCGGTGAGGTCTTGGCGCTGGCGAATTATCCTAGTTATGTGCCCGGTAAGCGCAGCAATCTCACGCCCTCGCAAATGCGCAATCGCGCCTTGACAGACACCTTTGAGCCGGGCTCCACCATGAAGCCGTTTATTGCAGCGATGGCGCTGGAGAAAAAATGGGTCACGCCTGAAACCCGCATCGAAACAGCGCCCGGTCGGATCACGATTGCGGGTGCAACCATCACCGATGCGCACCCGCATGGTGTGCTTACAGTGAATGAAATCATTCAGAAGTCGAGCAATGTGGGCACCGTGAAGCTAGCGATGCGAGCTGAGCCCAAAGAGATGTGGGAGTTTTACTCGCAAGCTGGCTTTGGCCAAAAGCCGCAACTGCCATTTCCGGGCGTGGTCAGCGGCAAGCTTCGCGCGTACAAAACTTGGCGGCCGATTGAGCAAGCCACGATGAGCTATGGCTACGGGCTATCCGCGTCACTGTTTCAGTTGGCACGCTCTTACAGCGTGTTTGCACGAGATGGTGAGTTGATTCCGGTGACGTTGACCAAGGCCGACCATCCTACCAACGGCGTGCGCATCATGAGTGCGGTCAATGCGCAAGCGGTGAGAAAAATGCTGCAAATGGCCACAGCGCAAGGCGGCACAGCACCGCAGGCGCAAACGATTGGTTATTCGGTTGGCGGCAAGACGGGCACAGCACGTAAGCAAGAAGGCAAAGGCTATGCCGACAAGAAATACCGCGCTTGGTTTGTTGGTCTTGCACCCATCGACAACCCGCGTGTGGTGGTGGCGGTGATGATTGACGAGCCGAGCAATGGCAAGTTTTACGGTGGCGATGTAGCCGCGCCGGTATTTTCAGAGACGGTGGCGCAAACGCTGCGCATGCTGGGCGTGCAGCCTGATATGGCGATCAAGCCGCAAATCGTGATTCAAGCGGAAGAGGAGTCATTCTGATGATGCGCCTGCAATCCGTCGAGCAAGCTTCGCAATGGCTGCATGAGCGCTTGGCTACTGGCGAATTGCATCGCGTGGGCGGTGGCTTGTTGCACACCGATAGTCGCCGGGTGGAAGCAGGTGATGCATTCATTGCTTGGCCGGGCGCAGCCACGGATGGGCGGAAATATGTGGCGAGTGCATTGCAAGCGGGGGCTAACGCATGTTTGATAGAAGCGTCAGGGGCGGCAGCATATGGCTTTGACGATGCACGTATTGCGCAGTTTGATGGTTTAAAAGCAGCCAGCGGTTTGATTGCTGCTGCGTACTTTAGACAACCAAGTCAAGCGCTAGATGTGGTCGCGGTGACGGGTACGAATGGCAAAACATCGACCGCATGGTGGTTAGCACAATCACTCAATATGCTACGAAAAAGTGAGCATACTACTCAGTATTCTTGTGGGCTTATCGGCACTTTAGGCATGGGAACACCCGGAAGAATGATGGCGACGGGTCTGACCACCCCCGATCCTGTGATGCTTCAAGCAGAGCTTTCGCGTTTGCGCGATGCAGGCGCAACGGTCTGCGCGATGGAGGCATCAAGCATCGGTTTGGCAGAGCATCGCATGGCTGGCACGCAGATTCGCGTGGCCATCTTCACAAATTTCACGCAAGACCATCTGGATTATCACGGCAGCATGGAGGCCTATTGGCTTGCTAAGCGCGCGCTGTTTGATATGCCCGGCTTGCAAGCGGCGGTCATCAATCTCGATGATGCAAAGAGTGATGAATTGGTGAGGCATTGTAAGGAGCGTGGCCTGCAGATCATCGGTACCTCGCAGCTGCGTACAGATGCCACGCTGCGCAGCAGCACACCTGACTATCAGATGAGCAGCATGACATTTGTGGTGTATGAAGGTGCAGAAAAACAGCACATGAACTGCCCGGTGGTGGGCGATTTCAATGCGGCAAATATGCTGGGTGTGATTGGGGCTTTGCGGGCACTTGGCGTGAGTCTGAAGGAAGCATGCATCGCACTGAGCGATTGCACCGCCGTGCCCGGACGCATGGAATTGGTGAGCGAACCTGGGAAACCGCTGATGGTGGTGGACTATGCCCACACACCGGATGCACTCGCCCAGGCGCTGGCAGCATTACGCGCGATTTCCGTGACACGCGGTGGCAAATTGTGGTGTGTGTTTGGCTGCGGCGGCAATCGTGATGTGGCTAAGCGACCGTTGATGGCACAGGCAGCTGAGCAAGGCGCAGATCAGATCATCGTCACCAGCGATAACCCTCGCCATGAATCACCTGATGCGATTGCGATGCAGGTGATGGCAGGTTTTGCAGGCTCGCATCGCAGCCACAAACCACAACTAGAGTTGGATCGTGCGCAGGCTATCCAACGAGCCGTCATGCAATCCGCAGCCTCAGATGTGATCTTGGTTGCTGGCAAAGGCCACGAAGAAACCCAAGAGATCGCAGGTATCAAGCACCCGTTTTCAGACCGCGAGCAGGCGCTGGCCAGCTTGAAGCGGCGCACAAGAGGAGACACAGTATGAGCACCCCCATGATGAGCCTGCGCCAAGCGGCTAACTTCCTCGCCAGTCGTCGCATCGCCTGCGAACTGGTGGGCGACGAGGATCAACAAATCTACCGTGTGCATACAGACACACGGACGTTGGCCAGTGGCGATTTGTTTGTAGCACTCAAGGGTGAGCGATTCGATGCGCATGATTTTTTGGTACAAGCCAAAGAGTCAGGTGCTGTGGCTGCTTTGGCAGAGCATGGTCTTGCTGAAGCGCGCATGAACGGCCTGATCGTGTCAGATGCCAAGCACGCCTTGGGCGAGTTGGCGGCAGCTTGGCGCGCTCAGTTCGATTTGCCATTGATTGCTGTAACGGGAAGCAATGGCAAAACGACGGTCACGCAGATGATTGCCAGTATCCTGAGAGCGCTGGCGCAAGAGCACGCGCTAGCCACCCAAGGCAATTTGAACAACGACATTGGCGTGCCGCTCACGTTGCTGCGCTTGCGTGCGCATCACCAAATTGCCGTGATTGAGTTGGGCATGAACCACGCGGGTGAGATTGCCTATCTTTCGCAGTTGGCGCAGCCCACCGTCGCCGTGGTGAACAACGCGCAGCGGGAACATCAAGAGTTTATGCACACGGTTGAAGCCGTGGCGCAGGAAAACGGCAGCGTGATCAGCGCACTTCCTGCTTCGGGCGTGGCGGTATTTCCATCGGATGATGCCTACACAGCACTTTGGCGCGGGCTGGCGCGCGCACGTGAGCAAATTCGTTTTTCATCGGGGGCTATTCCCGCCGATGTCACTGGGCAGGCA
Organism: Variovorax sp.; assembly: GCA_031376105.1. Taxonomy (GTDB): domain Bacteria; phylum Pseudomonadota; class Gammaproteobacteria; order Burkholderiales; family Burkholderiaceae_C; genus JANMDU01. The sequence goes on from JANMDE010000574.1 coordinate 18,361, forward strand.
GAGTGGATGCAAGCGGCATGGAGTGTGCGCTTGGCCACGCCCTTGGGCTCGGCCAGTTGCCATCTGCGCATTGCGGGGCGACACAATGTGAAGAATGCACTGGCTGCCACAGCGGCGGCGCTTGGCGCAGGCGTACCACTGGCAGCCATCGTAGAGGGGCTGGAGAAATTTGAGGCTGTCAAAGGCCGCTCGCGTGCTGCGCAGATCATGCTCAAGGGCAGAGCCGTCAACTTAATTGACGACACCTACAACGCCAACCCCGATTCGGTGCGTGCAGCGATTGAAATTTTGTCGGAGCTGCCTGCGCCCCATCTCCTTGTCTTGGGCGACATGGGTGAGGTGGGCGATCAAGGCCCTGAGTTTCATGCTGAGATCGGCGAGTACGCAGCCGAGAGAGGCATTGAGACGGTGTTGTGCATGGGCGAATTGATGCGCTATGGTGCCGCTGTATTTCCCGGAGCACGGCATTTCGGTGGGATCGAGTCCCTCAGCAACGCCGTGCTGGCTGACTTGCCGCATTACCGAAGCGTACTTGTGAAAGGTTCGCGCTTCATGCGGATGGAGCGCGTGGTGCAGGCTATTGAGCAGATGGCGGCATCTTCTACAACACCACAACTTGAGGAGGCGACACATGCTGCTTAGTCTCGCAGGATGGCTGCAAGGCCTATCCCCAGAATTTGGTTTCTTCCGGGTCTTCCAATACCTGACCTTTCGCGCTGTCATGGCAGCGATGACGGCGCTGCTGATTGGCTTGTTTGCCGGGCCATGGGTGATTCGCTATCTCGCATCGCTCAAGATTGGCCAACCGATTCGCGGCTACGGGATGGAAAGCCACCTGGCAAAGAGCGGTACGCCCACGATGGGGGGCGTGTTGATTTTGATCTCCATAGCGATCTCCACGTTGCTCTGGTTTGACTGGACGAACCGCTTTGTTTGGATCGTGATGATTGTCACGCTCGGCTTTGGTGCCATTGGTTGGGTAGACGACTGGCGCAAAGTAGTCAATAAAGATCCTGAGGGCATGCGAAGCCGTGAAAAGTATTTCTGGCAATCGGTGGTGGGTTTGGTGGCGGCGCTGTATTTGGTATTTAGCATTTCTGAGAGCAGCAATCTACGCGTGGTGCAACTGTTTATTTCTTGGGTGCAATCGGGCTTTGATGTGAATCTGCCGCCCAAGGCGGGCTTGCAGGTGCCATTCTTCAAGGAGATCAGTTATCCGCTGGGTGTGTTTGGCTTTGTGATCATGACGTATTTGGTGATCGTGGGATCGAGCAATGCCGTGAATCTGACGGATGGTTTAGACGGCTTGGCGATCATGCCCGTCGTCATGGTGGGCTCGGCACTCGGCGTGTTTGCTTATGTCACCGGAAGTGCGGTGTATTCCAAGTATCTATTTTTCCCTCACATTCCCGGCTCGGGTGAATTGCTGATTTTTTGTGCGGCCATGGCAGGCGCGGGCTTGGCATTTTTGTGGTTCAACACACATCCTGCGCAGGTCTTCATGGGCGATGTGGGGGCGTTGGCGCTTGGCGGCGCTTTGGGTACGATTGCTGTGATCGTGCGCCAGGAAATCGTATTAGCCATCATGGGCGGCATTTTTGTGGTGGAAGCACTGTCGGTGATGCTTCAGGTGACGTACTTCAAATACACAAAGAAAAAATATGGCGAAGGCCGACGAATTTTGAAGATGGCACCGCTGCACCATCACTTTGAAAAGTCGGGCTGGAAAGAGACGCAAGTGGTGGTGCGCTTTTGGATCGTCACGATGCTGCTTTGCCTCGTCGGCTTATCCACACTGAAGTTGCGTTAGGAATACGTGTGCAAAGTTTGCAAGATACCTCTGTTTTGGTGCTCGGTTTGGGCGCTTCGGGTTTGGCGATGGCGCGCTGGTGTGCGAAGCATCAAGCACGCGTGACTGTGGTGGACACGCGCGCTCAGCCACCAGGTTTGCAAGTCTTGCAGGCTGAGTTGCCGAGCGTGACATTCAAGCAAGTTGACCAGTTCAGCGCAGATCTTGTGCAAGGCACAGAAATTCGCGCTGTGTGCCGCAGCCCTGGCTTGGCTCCTGCGCAGATATCACCAGTTTTGATAGCAGCCCGCGCAGCGGGATTACCGGTATGGAGCGAACTGGATTTGTTTTCTATGGGACTGGCGCAACTCAATGCCAGCGAATCGTATACCCCCAAGATTCTTGCCATCACAGGTACGAATGGCAAAACCACGGTCACATCGCTCACAGGTCAGTTAGTCGAACGCGCTGGGAAGTCCGTTGCGGTTGCAGGCAATATTGGCCCCAGTTTGCTGGATACCTTGCAAGAGCGTATCGACGCGCAAACTCTACCGCAAGTGTGGGTGCTGGAGTTATCCAGCTTTCAATTGGATGGTGTGGAGGGTTTCATGCCGACCATGGGTACGGTGCTCAACCTAACGCAAGATCATCTGGATTGGCATGGTGATATGGCTGCGTATGCCGCAGCCAAAATCCGGGTGTTTGGTGCTCACAGCCCTGCGGCGTCTTTGATGCTGCTTAACCGGGATGACGCTGCCGTGCTGGCCATGCGCCCCGCTTTGCTCAAAGGTAAACCGCAGCGCAGCGATATCAGCTTCGGGGCAGATTTGCCGTTGCGCCCGGGCGACTATGGGCTCGAGTCTGTTGGCGGTATGACTTGGTTGGTGCGTGCGCTGGAGGCGGATGAAACCCAAAAACGCCGCCGAGGTGATAAGGGCGATGACATAGAAATTCACTTACAGCGCTTGATGCCAGCCGATGCGCTGCGCATACGCGGGCGACACAACGCGATGAATGCGCTCGCAGCCTTGG
>JANMDE010000578.1:0-2533 GCA_031376105.1 Variovorax sp.
ATGCGATCTCAGGCGAGGTGTAAATTACCCAAGGCACGGTGTTGAAGTTCACATGCCCATGCTGGCCCGCAATGCGCTCAGCCACAGCCACGCCCTCTTCCTCGGCCTTGTGCGCCAGCATCGGCCCGCGCACCACATCGCCCACCGCCCACACGTTAGGCAGATTGGTTTTGCAATCGTCATCCACCACCACCATGCCGCGCTCATCGAGTTTCAAGCCCACCGCTTCGCCATTCAAGCCAATCGTGTTCGCAGTGCGGCCAATCGAGATGATCAGCTTGTCCACATCCAAGCTCACTGCCTCTCCTTTGGCATTGGTGTAGGCGATATTCACACCTTTCTTGCCGCTCTTGATCTCGCCGACTTTCACGCCCAGCTCAATCTTCAAACCCTGCTTGTCGAACGCCTTCTTCGCTTCTTTAGCGATCTGCTCATCCACAGCGCCGAGGAAGGTAGGCAAGCCTTCAAGCACGGTCACATCCGAGCCCAAGCGCCGCCACACCGAGCCCATCTCCAGCCCAATCACGCCCGAGCCAATCACACCCAGCTTCTTCGGCACAGCAGGAATACGCAGTGCACCATCGTTCGACAAAATATTCTCTTCATCAAACGGCGCGCCGGGCAATGCCCGCGCGTTCGAGCCCGTTGCCACGATGATGTGCTTGCCAGAAATGACTTCGCTGGCAGTGCCCGCAACGTTGATGTCATACATGCCATCTTTGGCCGTCGCAAACGAACCACGCCCGTGGAAAAACGTCACTTTGTTTTTCTTAAACAAATACAAAATGCCATCGTTGTTTTGCTTCACCACGGTATCTTTGCGCCCCAGCATTTTGGCGATGTCAATGGTCAGGTCTTTCAACCCAATCCCATGATCCGCAAAATGATGCCCCGCATGCTCAAAATGCTCTGAGCTTTGCAGCAGCGCCTTCGAAGGAATGCAACCCACATTGGTGCAAGTGCCACCCGGTGCAGGCCCACCTTTGGAATTTTTCCACTCATCAATACAAGCCGTATTGAACCCGAGCTGCGCAGCCCGAATAGCCGCAATGTAGCCACCAGGGCCACCGCCGATGACGATGACGTCGAATTGTTTAATCATTTTCAGTCCTAATTTCGTTACTCAAGCTTCTTCAATGCTTACTGCTGCAGTGCTGTAAGCGGAGAAGTAAATCATCAAATATCCGATAACTGCGGTTGCCACCTCAGCTCGGTCGTTGCAATAAACGTGAACGTCGTTTTTTAAAATTGTTACCACAACCTCAGGCCAATCATCAAGATGAGTTGCGGAGCGATATTCGTATTGGTCGCCAGCAGCGTTGGCCTTGTGAAAGAATGGTGCACGCATACATGTATCTTTGCCTAATTCGTCATTGGGCGAAGATGCTTTTATGCGGTATTCGAATCCCACTTTAGATATCGAACAACAAACGTGCAGGATCTTCGAGCGCTTCTTTCATCGCGACCAAGCCCAGCACGGCTTCGCGGCCGTCGATGATTCGGTGATCGTAGCTCATGGCGAAATAGTTCATGGGGCGGACGACGACAACGCCGTTTTCTACCACGGCGCGGTCTTTGGTGGCGTGCACGCCGAGGATGGCAGACTGCGGCGGGTTGATGATGGGGGTGGACATCATCGAGCCGAAGGTGCCGCCATTGCTAATAGAGAAGGTGCCGCCAGTCATGTCTTCCATGCCGAGCTTGCCTTCTTGCGCCTTTTTACCGAACTCAGCGATTTTCTTTTCGATGTCGGCAAAGCTCATTTGATCTGCGTTGCGCAGAATGGGCACAACTAGGCCGCGTGGGCTACCGACTGCGATGCCGATGTCAAAGTAACCGTGGTAAACAATGTCGCTGCCGTCAACGGAGGCGTTGAGCACAGGGAATTTCTTCAAGGCATGCACAGCCGCTTTCACGAAGAAGCTCATGAAGCCAAGCTTGGTGCCATGCTCTTTTTCAAACTTCTCTTGGAAGCGCTTGCGCATTTCCATCAGCGGTGCCATGTTGACTTCGTTGAAGGTGGTGAGGATCGCGTTGCTCGATTGCGATTGCAGCAAACGCTCAGCCACACGCGCACGCAGGCGGCTCATCGGCACGCGCTGCTCTGGGCGGCCAGCGAGTTGCGCGGCCAAGCTGCCTGCGGCGGGAGCAGCCACTTGCGCAAGCGCCGTGGTCGGCACGCCCGTTGGAATGTTAACTGTATTTGGGGTGATAGCCCTTATATTACCTGGCGTGGATGCTATAGAATTAGTAGCGCCCCCTTGCACAGCGGCGAGCACATCGCCTTTGGTGACGCGGCCGTCCTTGCCTGAGCCAGCCACCGAGCCAGCAGCCAAGCTGTTGTCTGCCATGAGCTTTGCAGCAGCGGGCATGGCCACGCCCGCCATTGAGCCGCTGCTTGCAGCTGGGGAAGCAACAACTGTCGCCGTAGCGGGCGCAGGCGCAGCGGCGGCGGCAGGTGCAGCGCTGGCTTTCCCTGCGCTGTCGATCCTGGCAATCACTTGATCCGATACCACCATGCCGCCATCGGCCA
>JANMDE010000021.1:0-7674 GCA_031376105.1 Variovorax sp.
TCAGTGGCAGCTGGGGATCCTAATTCGCAGTTTGGCAAAATTTCCCAATGGGCTTCGATGCAGGGCATGTCAGCCACTGAGCTTGGCAAGGGCTACAGCATGGAAGGTAAAATCGATGGCAAGCCATGGCGGTTAGAGCAAGGCAAGCCTTCGCGCGATTTCATCAAAGGCTTGGAGTTGCGGGTCAGAGGGGAAATGGGTCTGCGTGAAGATGTAGCCGTCATGGTGATGACGCGTAGCCTGAAGAATGAGCTCGACAGGCGTGCTTTTTCTCTTTACACCGACACCTTGCAAACCCAGATTGATCCGAATCTTCCGGAAGAAATGCGCTGGCTCGCGATGTATGAAGAGGTGGGCTGGGAAAGCTTGGGGGAAGTGTTTTTAGACCAATATGCCATTTTGGCCGACGATCGCGAAAACGCCATTGCTTGGCTCTCGCCCGAGCTGGCGGGCCAGCTTCTGGCCTGGCCCAGCAGTGCCGCAGAGGTGCCTTTGGTGCTCATGGTGTTGCGCGGCAAAGTGTATCTGCGTATGCAAATCAGCGAAGGCGATATTCCCACCCTAGAGCACGCCACGCGCGTCTTCACCACCGCCGCTGATGCGGGGATTGCCGCGTTTTAGCCGATTCGGCTGTTCAGACGCATCACCAAAGCTTCGCGCAATTACCGCTTAAAACCAGCTCGCCCGGCGTACCGGGTTGGGCGGCGTTGGTTTGCGTCACGGCGAGTTTACTGATCTTGGACAGCAGCTTCTCGGAGGTGTCGGGGAGCATGGCAATGCCGCTGCCTTTGACGGGCACTTTTGCCAGCAAGAAGGGCTTGCCGCCGTTCACGTCTGCGGGCGGCAGCGCCCAGAGTTCGAGCGGGGCAGCATCAAGACCTAAATCACCTTTGCCAATGACCTTGAGCGTGACGGTTTTGCCGTGGCGCAAGGAGCTGACCAAGAGGCGGCCATTGCCTTGCGGATCGGTGAGCACACCCACATAGCTTTGCGGCAACTTCTCGCCCGAGCGCATGGCAATTTGGTCAGCGGTTACGAAGAGCGTGGGGGCGGTGAAGAGGGCGGCGGCGCTGATCGCCACGCCGGCTGTGATGCCGCCTAAGCCCCAGCTTGCCGGGCTCCGCCATGACCAGCCCGATGATGGCGCGCCCGATGCTTTGCCAAAAACGGCTTTTCTGGGCTGGGTGAGCCCGGAAATCGCTGTCCATACGTGGGCAGGCGGCTTCACCGGGCGGACGCTGTTGGCCAAAGGCGTGAGCCGCGTTTCCCAAGCCCTGACGGCCAAGCGCACGTCGGCGCGGTCTGCCAGCAAGCGAATGAAGCGACGCCGCGCGCCGCCCTGTAGCGTGCCGAGCACATATTCAGCGGCCAGAAGGTCGATGAGTTCGGGGTGGCTGTATCTCATGTTGCCTCCCCACCCGCAGCGCCATGCATCACGCCTGCGCGGCTGAGGCAATCTTTGAGTTTGTCTAACCCGCGCCGCACCCAGGCCTTGACGCTGCCCAGGGGCGAGCCCATTTGTGCAGCGGCTTCAGAATGCGTGAGGCCTTGGTAATAGCACAACGCCAAAGCTTGTCGCTGCGCGGCGCTCAAGGTACCCATACAAGCTTCAATGCTGAGCGATTCGCAGGCTGTTGAGAGTGATTCCAAGGCGCTGGGCGAGGCATCTGCCAGCAATGTGGGGGCGCGATCCAGCGCATCGCCTTCTGCGATGAATTCGTCTTCACGCAAGCGCTTGGCTTTGCGCAAGGCATCCAACGATTTGTTGCGCACGATAGCAATCAGCCAAGTCATGGGGGACAGGGCTTGCCCATCGACCGTGGCGCGGTATTGGGAGGCGTTTTTCCAGATGCTCACATAAGCCTCTTGCAAGACATCTTCTGCTGCGTGTTCACTTCCTAACATACGAAGCGCCACGCCAAACAGATGCGCACTGGTGCGCTCATAAATTTGCGAAAAACAAGCGTGATCGCCTCGACCGGAGGCCAGCAGCAGCTCTTGTAAGGTGGAGGAAGGTGTTGGATTCATACAAATTTCAAGCTTGCGGGAGAAACCATTGTAAGGATGAATCATGCATCCGAAAATCTTCGGATGCCGTGTCTGTAAATAGGGCATCAGCCCAAGGTTCACAGCCCCAGCGTCGTTAAGGGATTGCTTTTTTTACTTGTTGTATTGGCCAAGGTCGCGTACGTTGAATTCTGGCTTAGAAAAGCATGCTGGTCTAAAGCCTTGATCACTATAAGCAATTTGAGGCACGCTATGAAGACTTGGTTGGGACAACACACGGTGTGGCTGCTCGCAGTTTGGAGCACGACAGCGGCGGCTCAGTTGAGCCTGCCTGCCCCCATGTCGCAGGCAGCGGCGGCTGATAGTGCAGGCATGTCATCTGGCAACAGCGCAACGGCTGCGAACCGCCTTGATGGCCGTGGCCGCGCGATCGCGGATGAGCCCACGGAATCAGCAGTGATCAACTGCTTACGCTACTCATGGGGCTTCAATGTCCAGGTCAATGATTTAGGGGGAGATGCGCAGAAATTTCGTCTGCGCCCTTCCTTGGGTTTGCAGTATGGCCGCTGGTCGCTCGGTGTGGCCAACGCAGATGATTGGCTCGGCTTTGCGGGCCTGCGCAAACAATCATCTTTGGCCTACCGCTTTGGCAACAGCGAACATTGGCGCGCTCGCGCCTCGCTCAGTATCGTGAATGTGGGCACAGGCGAGGGGCTGGACAGCTTGGAGGGAGGCCGCTATACCTTGCGTGGCCGCTTGTCCACGAGTTACCGCTATTCCCCAAATGTGAGCTTTGGCACAGAGCTCGCACACGATCTGCTCAACCGGGGCGGCGGGACAGCCTTGACATTAGGCGCTGTACGCACCTTGTCGATTTCACCGCAAACCATGCTGAGCTTCAACACGTCTGCCACGATAGGAAATTCTGTGTTTTGGCAAGGCGGCAGCGCACCCGCAGTGGGCAGCCCGAGCATCAGTGCAGGCTTGGGTTCGGTAAGCGTTGGCCTGGGTATGCGCCAAAAAATCAGCGATGAATGGGTGTGGTTCAGTCAACTGGGCGCCAGCACACCGATCGGTGTGGTGCGCGATGTGGGCATCACCCGAACCACCTTGTCTGGCCGCATTGGCGTGATCAAATTCGGCGTGTGGTGATTTGAAATAACTATTAAATTAATAGCAAACTATCTATAGTATATAAGGGCGAATAGCCACTTACACTTGAATTTTCTCAATCAGCTCGTTGAGCCGAGAAGGATCAAGAGGTTTGCCCATGGCAGAGCAACCGTTGACCTTGGCGCTCATTCGCGTGGTTAAGCTCAGGCGGTTTTGTATGACCAGTTTCAAGCGTGTGCTCTGCGCAGTCGCCATCAGGCTCCACGGATCGCCGCCGGGCAAATCGAGATCGACGATCACGATGTCGTAGCCTATGCGCTGCAGGCGCTCTGGTGAGAGGAAATCCTTTGCTTCCAAGACGTTGGCAGCTTCGTCAATATGGGTGATGCCGTAGGAAGACAGCTTGGTGCGCAGATACATACGCGTTGGGCCATCGGCATCGGCCAGCAGAGCGCGGCGTAAATCATGCTCGGGAAACATATGTGCACCCGTGGCTTCCAGCACGGAGGGCCAGGTGTCGCCACCCAAGTCCACATCCAGCTCATCACGCGGCGTGAAATACTCGTCCATGGCATCCAGCACCGAGGGCCAAACCAGTGGCCGCTGGAAGGCATCCCAAGCTTTTGCCGGCGAAATAGAGCCGACCCAGATGATGCCAATGCCGCCTAAAGCATCAATTTCCGCTAACGCTTCACTCGCATCGGGGCTAGCGCCGTCAATCAACGCCAAACGCGGTGCAGTGGGCGAGGTGGGCAGCCATGGCTCGTAGCTCCATTCCCTTGCCGATTGATGATCTTGAGACAAGCGAAATACGGTATTGAGCGCATGCCGCTCAATACCGGTAAACCCCACGACCCTGACAAACACACGTTGCATCATTTACAAATCATAGCCGCTGAAGTGGACTCTGTGATAAATCTCACGCTTTTGTTACTCAGATGGCCGGAATTGTTTCGCGTGCAAACGACAGTTGTTGCGCTTATTTCATGGCATCCGCTGGGCGACGGGTCTTCACGTAGGCATCTGATGGCAAATATGCTTTGCCATCGGCATAGCGCCATTGCACCATCGTCCCTTTGTTGCCGCGCACATCGAGCTTGCCTACAAACGCGCCCATGGTCGCCTGGTGGTCAATCGCCCGGAATTCGGCAGGGCCAAACGGCGTGGAGAATTTCAAGCCGCGCAGGGCAGCCACGAGTTTTTCGTTGTCGGTGCTCTTGGCTTTGGCAATGGCTGCAAAAATCGCCTGCATCGTGGCATAGCCCACTACCGAGCCGACTTTGGGGTTTTCGTTGTAGCGTTTGTAGTAGTTGGCCACAAAGCTGGCGTGATCGCGACTGTCAATTTGATCCCAGGGATAGCCTGTGACGATCCAGCCTTTGGGCGTTTCGTCTTTCAGCACATCTAGGTATTCCGGCTCACCCGAGAGCAGGGAGACCACTGGCATTTTCGGGAAAATATTTCGCTGATTGCCTTCGCGCACCAATTTAGCCAAATCAGCGCCAAACGTCACGTTAAACACCGCATCGGGCTTGCTCTGCATGATGGCAGACAAAGTGGCACCGGCTTCCAGCTTACCTTGCGCGGGCCATTGCTCGCCCACAAATTCCACATCCGGGCGCTTGGCTTTGAGCAGCTCTTTGAAGCTGGCGACAGCGCTTTGACCGTATTCATAATTAGGCGCAATCGTGGCCCAGCGTTTGGCGGGTAGTTTGGCTGCTTCTTCCACCAACATGGCCGCTTGCATATAAGTGCTGGGGCGTAGGCGAAAGGTGTAGCGGTTGCCTTTGTCCCACACGATGGCATCGGTCAAAGGCTCAGAAGCAATGAACACACGTTTGTTTTTCTGAGCATGGTCGGCCAAAGCCAGGCCCACGTTGCTGAAAAAACCACCCGCGAGTACGTCGACCTTTTCTTTGGAGGTGAGCTCCAGTGCATGGCGCAAAGCCTCTTCCGGCTTGCCCGCGTCATCGCGCGCAATCACCTCCACTTTTCGGCCCAGCAAGCCGCCCTTGGCATTGATTTCTTCCACAGCCAACTGCCAGCCCTGTTTGTAGGGCATGGTGAACTGGGCGATGGTGGAATAGCTGTTGATCTCGCCAATTTTGATCGGCGGGGGTGTTTGCGCCATCGCTAAACCGCTGGCGCTCATCAATAAAAACAGGGATGCGTATTTCATGGTGCTTTCTCCTTCCTGAACGCCATGGTGGCGAAAAAATGCAATGCGGAAATGTAACGCAGTTAGCGTATGAAGGGTTGACGGTCGTGCGTTGGCTAGGCTGCATCGAGTGCGCAAATGCTATGAACAATGGCGTGATTCAACTGCATTTGCGACATACTGGCCGAGCCAGTCAGTTTGGCTTGCTCAGGTAAATATGGCACATGGATAAAGCCGGCCGGTGTCTTCGCCTTGCGCTTGGCAAGCGCATGCATCAGTGAGAAGAAAACGTGGTTGCAGACAAAATGCCCAGCCGTGCTTGAGAGCTCGGCGGGAATACCTTGCGCTAGCAAAGCATGCCGCATCGCTTCAATGGGCACGGTGCTGAAGTAACCGGCGGGAGCGGTTTTGAGAATGGGCTGGCCAGCGCGCACGATGCCTGCGTTGTCCGGCAGGGCAGCTTCGTCCCAATTGATGGCAATGCGCTCCAGGCTGATCGCGGCGCGGCCCCCGGCTTGGCCAAGGCAAAGAATAGCATCGGGCTCATGCATTTTGATCAGGCGCTTGAGCACACTGACGGAACGCCCAAACACGCAAGGCAACACATGGCCCGTCACTTGCCAGCCTGCAATGCGCTGGCCATGCAGTGCCTGCGCTATCGCAGCACTCGGGTTGAGGTTTTGTGCACCAGGGTCGTCACCAAACGGCTCAAAACCGGTTAGCAAAAGCGTTTTTGAGGTATGGCGTGAATTTATCACGCGGGACTTGGGGGATCGTTCTAGCGCCATGTCCTCCATTGAATCACACTTGCGTTATGTCAGTACAGGCAAGACTTGTTCGCTCTCAAAGAGTGAGCAAGCTTTTCGTGAAGCCGCTCAAGACATTTTGTAGTTTTTCCTAACCGGAGATGACGATGATTGCAACGATTCGCCCCGCTTTGAAAGCCAATACTGCTGCGGCAGGTGTGAGCGCCAGCCTGATATCGACTGAGCTGGGCTACGCCAGTGGTTTGGCGCTGCTTTCGCGTTTTTCTCAGCTCATGACGCATGATGGCCAAACAGTTGACACGCGCCGCATGCAAAGCGACAGCGCGTATGCCTTTGAGCAACTGGCTCTGGCGCACACCAGCACCTATGAAAACCTGCGCCACTGCGCGATGCAAGTGTTTGCACTGTTTCACGAAAAAGCTTTTCTTTGAAGCATCCCAGCGGTGTACGATGATGAACTCGATAATTAGGAGACCGCGCCATGAAATGGGAAGGCAATCGCCAATCAGACAACGTTGAAGATCGCCGTGATCAAGCGGGCGCAGGTGGCGGCGGAGGCGGCGGGTTCCGCTTGGGCGGCGGACGCGGCATGGGCTTGGGCACCATTGTGATCGCGTTGGTGGCCGGGTGGATTTTTGGTATTAACCCCATGACGGTGCTGGGCATCTTGGGCGGCGGAGGCGGCGAAGTCACGCAGCAAGCAGGCCAAGCGCCTGCTAAGCGCCCTCCGAAAGATGATGCGATGGCCGCCATGGTGGGCACGGTGCTGGCCGACACGGAAGACGTGTGGGGCGAGATTTTCAAGCAAGGCGGCGCAAAGTATCCCAATCCGAAATTAGAGCTCTTTCGTGGCCAAACACGCACCGCTTGCGGCGCGGGTCAAGCGGCGATGGGCCCGTTTTATTGCCCCGCAGACAGTAAGGTATATATCGATCTGGGCTTTTATGACACCATGAAAAACAAGCTTGGTGCCCCCGGCGATTTTGCGCAAGCCTATGTGATTGCGCACGAGGTGGGGCACCATGTGCAAAACGTGCTCGGCACGAGTGGCAAAGTCGATGCGATGCGCGGGAAAATCAGCGAGCGCGAACAAAACGCGCTGTCTGTGCGGCTCGAATTGCAAGCAGATTGCTACGCCGGTATATGGGCACATTACACCGACAAAAAATACAAAGCTCAAGGCAAAGCTTGGCTAGAAAAAGGCGATATCGAAGAAGCCATGAACGCTGCTCAGCAGATTGGCGACGATGCCCTGCAAAAGAAAAGCCAAGGCGTGGTTGTGCCCGAGAGCTTCACGCATGGCTCCAGCCAGCAGCGCATGCGTTGGTTTAACCAAGGCTTGCAAACAGGCAGCGTGAAAAGCTGCGATACGTTCAGCGCCAAGCAACTGTAGTTTGCCTTAAGGTAAACCACGCTAGCGCCTCGTCCCAGCTTGTGGCAAAGTGTGTTCCCATGCGCTTTTCTGATCTTCGCTTCCTCCTCGCCCTCATCTTGCCCATGCTCACCGTGGTGAGCCTGCTCGTTGCGCCGCAAAACGCCTTCGTAAGCACGCTGATTGTCTGGTGGGGCGTTGCTCTGTTGGATGTCGTTTTGTCTAAAACATCTCCAGCACCCGTTGGCAGCGATGCC
>JANMDE010000037.1:0-12485 GCA_031376105.1 Variovorax sp.
GGCATGATTTTTTCAAGAATTTCGTTCGTATTTCAATCCATTTTCTTTTTTGCCTTTTTGCCTTTTTGCCTTTTTGCGTCTTTTGCGCAACTTCTGCGCCTTTTGCGTCCGGTATTCAACAGCCTCACCGCGCCACAAAAATTAAAACACTGAGCCCAGATGTCTGACGCCCCACAAAGAGCCTATCGCGCTGCCTGCCCAGGTTGCGGCGCGGCGGTGGAATTTCGCTCGTTGGCATCAACGCATGTGGTGTGCGGCTACTGCCAGAGCACCATCGTGCGCGATGGCGATGCGCTGTCTCGCATTGGCAAGATGAGCGAGGTATTTGACGACTATTCGCCGCTACAAATTCTTTCGCAAGGCAAATTCAACAACGTCGGCTTCACCGTGGTGGGTCGCTTGCAATACAAATACCGGGATGGCAGTTGGAGCGAGTGGCTCTGCGCTTTGGATGACGGCAGCATCGCCTCGTTGAGCGAAGACAACGGCAGCTTTGTATGGAGCAAAGCCGCGAGCACGCAGCGCGTTTTGCCGAAACCGCAGCAATGGGTGATCGGCAGCACCACGGCCATCAACGGGCGCGCCTACAGCGTGGCTTCGATTGAGGAGGTGGCGCTGATGTCGGCGCAGGGCGAGTTGCCCAAATTGCCGCCCATCGGCACGAGCTTTACGGTGGTAGAGCTAAGAAGTGCGGGCGGTGAAGTGATCAGCATCGATTACTCTGCCGAGCCGCCTTCGCTTTCATCCGGCGTGGCGGTGAATCTGGAGAATTTGCAGCTCACGGGCTTGCGCGATGTGAGCAACAAGACGGGGCAGGGCGGCAAAGAAATCCAAGGTCGGCAGTTCAATTGCCCTAATTGCGGAAGCGCAGTGAGCGTCAGGCTAGAGACGAGCAAAAGCATCACTTGCGGTTCGTGCAACAGCCTGATTGATCTTTCGCAAGGCATCGGCGGCGAGTTGAGCCATGCGCTTCAAGACGAACCTGTGCGTCCGCTGATTCCCGTCGGCACCATCGGCACACTGCAAGGCAAGAGCTGGCAGATTGTGGGCTTTCAACATCGCATGGGGCAAGAGGTGGGCGATGAGGATGAGCGCTTTGGCTGGGATGAGTATTTGCTCTACAACAGCAAGGCGGGATTTCAGTTTTTGGTGGATGCAACGGATGGCTGGAGCTTAGTCAAGCCCACCACAGGCGCACCCGAGGCGCAGACCAGCCGTCAAGTGAAATACCAGGGCAACACCTTCACCCAACAATACGCCTACCAAGCCGAAACGAATTATGTGGCGGGTGAATTTTATTGGCGCGTAGCGCGTGGCCAAAAAACTTACAACGAAGATTACGGCAGAGCAAACTCGTGCTCTCGCGCGAGCAAAGCGCCGGCTCCAGTGGTCAGGAAGTCACTTGGTCGATTGGCAGCAAAATAGATGCCAACACCGTGGTGAATGCTTTTAAGCTCAAAGGCCAAGAGGCCAAATTTAAGCGCGATGATATTGCGCCTGTGTCTTTGTCGGATGGCAGCAGCTTAGGGCCGATGGGCTGGATCATTGTGTTGGTGGTGATCTTTATCGTTTTTTCAATGATGTCGCGCTGCAGCCGCGATTGCGATCCTCGCGTTGAGAATTGTTCTTCATCCAGCAGTCGCAGCTCAGGCGGCAGCTACGGCGGCTACAGCTCGGGTGGCGGCGGCGGTCACAAATAGTTTTTTAAGAGAAGGAGTTAGTCTCATGGTTGAATGGCTCAAACCCGGCGCTTTTATCGGCTCCATCGTCTTCGCGCTGATCGGCGTGGTGATTTTTTGGCTCTGCTTCATCATCATCGACAAGATCACACCGTATAACTTGTGGGAGGAAATCGTAGAAAAACAAAACGTCGCGCTTGGTCTCGTCGTTGCTGCGATGTGTTTGGGGATATCCATCATCGTGGCAGCTGCGATCCACGGTTAAGCCATAAAAATACCGGACGCAAAAGCTGCAGAAAAGAAATACAAAAATTTCAAAAACATAATTCATGATTTGAAATTCTCTATTTGGTTTTAATTTTTGGCTTTTTTGCGTCTTTTGCGTAACTTTTGCGGCTTTTGCGTCCGGTCTGAAAAATGTCAAGTTCGCCAACTGAGTCGAAAATGAGTCCGCCTGCGCCGATAGAGCTGGCTTTGCTCGCCAGCGTCTTCGTTGTCGCTGCGTGTGGCTTGCTGTATGAATTGGCGGCGGGGGCGATTGCCTCTTATGTGCTAGGCGATTCGATACTGCAGTTTTCCACCATCATCGGTACGTATTTGTTTGCGATGGGTGTGGGCAGTTGGCTGTCGCGCTATATCGAGCGGCAATTGCCTGCGCAGTTTTTGCGGATTGAGTTGCTCATTGCCTTGGTGGGGGGCGCTCTGCCAGCGGTTTTGTTTTTAACGAATGCTTATTCGCCGCAAGGTTTTCGGCCTTTGCTGTATGGCTTGGTGATGCTGATAGGCACGCTGATCGGGCTGGAGATTCCGCTGGTGATGCGAATTTTGAAGCGCAACACCCAACTCAAAGATTTGGTCTCGCAGGTGCTCACCTTTGATTATTTGGGCGCGCTGGCTGTGAGCATTGCCTTTCCGCTGCTGCTGGTGCCGCAGCTGGGGCTGGTGCGCACGGGCTTGCTTTTTGGTTTGCTCAATGCAGCGGTGGCGCTTTGGGCGCTGTGGCTGTTTCGTCATGAGCTGAGAGCTTTCAACGCCCATTTGGTGGCGACGCTGGCGGTGATCGGCTTGCTGTTTGCAGGCATGGTGGGGGCAGACAAAATCACCACGCTCGCCGAAGACAAGTTTTACCAAGACAGCATCGTGTTCACGGCCACCTCGCCCTATCAGCGCATTGTGGTGACGAATGGAAAAACAGGTCACCGACTGTTTCTCAACGGCAATTTGCAATTTGCACAGCGCGATGAATATCGCTATCACGAGGCTTTGGTGCATCCGGTGATGGCTGCGCACGGGGCTGCAAAAAAAGTGGCGGTGCTGGGCGGCGGGGATGGCATGGCGGTGCGCGAGATTTTGAAGTATCCGGGCGTGGAGAGCATCACGCTGGTGGAGCTGGATCCCAACATGACGCGGATTTTTTCTCAGCAGTCGGCATTGGCGGCGCTCAATGGGAATGCGCTGCAATCGCCCAAGCTCAAGATTTTCAACACCGATGCGTTTAAGTTTTTAGAAACAACGGATGACGTGTTTGATGTGATCATTGTGGATTTCCCCGATCCGAGCAATTTCTCTTTAGGCAAGCTGTATTCCACGTCGTTTTATGCCTTGCTCGACAAAGCACTGTCCGCCAGTGGCTATGCGGTGATTCAAAGCACCTCGCCGCTGGTTGCGAGGAAGAGTTTTTGGACGGTGGTGCGCACGGTGGAAGAGGTGGGTCTGACGGCCACGCCCTATCACGCGCATGTGCCCAGCTTTGGCGAATGGGGCTTTATTGTGGCCAGCCGAAGGCCGTTTAAACCGGTGATTGCGCAAACAGCTTTCCCGCGAGATTTGCGTTTTTTGAATGCGCAGACGCTGCCACTGCTGTTTGATTTTCCTTTGGATATGGCGCGGATCGATGCTCAGCCCAACCGCATGAGCAACCAAAATCTCGTGCTGACTTTTGAGGAAGAATGGGGCAAGGTGCTGCGATGAGCGGGGCTTGGGATGGGTGGCTTCAGCGCCGCGCTTTGCTGGGCATCGCCGCCGCCAGCACGCTGTCAGGCTGCCGCCCTGCGCCCGATGAGACGGCCAAAATCACTGGCGATTTTGTGGGCAATTCGCATGAAGCGGGGCATTGGCTCAGAGACAAAAAGCTGCCCGCTTACGACGGCAGCGCGGTGCGCAAAGTGCACACGCTCATTGCAGGCGGCGGTGTGGCAGGCTTGTCTGCTGCGCGGGCGTTGCGAGCGCAGGGGGCGGAAGATTTTGTGTTGCTGGAGCTGGAAAGCGAGGCGGGCGGCAATGCGCGCGGCGGTATCACTAAGGGCATTGCGCATCCGCTGGGCGCACATTACCTGCCCGTTCCCGGCGACGACACACCCGAGGTTCAAGATTTTCTGGAAGAGCTGGGTTTAAGGAAGCGTGTTTTAGGCCGCTGGACCTACGATGAAAAGGCGCTTTGCCACAGCCCACAAGAGCGCCTGTTTTTCAATGGCGCTTGGCAAGACGGTTTGCTGCCCACGCAGGGCATCAGCAACACCACGCTGCAGCAATATCAGCGCTTTGCCAAACGCGTGGCCGAGTGGCAGGCCACGGGTGCATTCAGCATGCCTTTGCGCGACAATTTTAAGAAAAAACTTGAGTTTGCCTTTATAGATACTACATTGTTTGCTACGGTATTTATAGCGTATTTGAATCAGCAGGGTTTCACTGATCCGCATCTGCGTTGGTATCTAGACTACTGCTGCCGTGATGATTACGGCGCAGGCATTGACACCGTGAGCACCTTCGCAGGGATGCATTATTTTGCGGCACGCCACGGCTTTCACGCGCCTGGCACACAGACGAACGAGCAGGCTGGCGTGCTCACTTGGCCGCAAGGCAATGGCTTTCTCACACAGGCGATGGCTGCGTCATGCAAGGAGCGACTGCTTGGCCAACAAATCGTGTTGCGCATTGAAGAAAACAAAATGGGCGTCATCGTTGACGCGCTGCATCTGCCCACGCGCCGCGTGCAGCGCTACCTTGCGCAGCGCTGCATCGTGGCCTTGCCTTTGCATGTGGCATCGCGCGTGGTGATGAATGCGCCCGACTTTCTCAAAGCAGCGGCCACCAACGTGACGCATTCCAGCTGGTGGGTTGCCAATATTCATATCGACGCGCCGCTGCACGATAACGGCCAAGGCGCCTTCCCCGCTTGGGATAACGTGATCTACGGCAGCCAAGGCTTGGGCTATGTGGATGCCATGCACCAAAGCACGCGAGTCGCGCCGGGCGAGACCGTCTTGACCTATTACAAAGCAGAAGGCGCAGGCAAAGTGCCGCGTCAAGCTTTGCTGCAAGCCACTTGGGCACAGCTGCGCGACCAAGCCTTGGCCGACATCAGCACTGCGCACCCAGATATCAGCCGCCGCGCCCAGCACATCAGCATCAGCCGCTACGGCCATGCCATGGCGGTGCCCACGCCACAATTTATGAATAAAACTGGCACTATGCCCCTACAGAATATGCATAGTTTGCTATCAAAAAATAAGCGCTATCCAGCTCGCACGATGCCCGCCACAGCCCGCCTGCGCTTCGCCCACAGCGATTGGAGCGGCTACAGCGTGTTTGAAGAGGCTTTCACACGCGGCCTGCATGCGGCAGAGTGAGCAGGCTTAAGAAGCCCCGCGTTCCAAGGCATTCACCGCTGCCTTGCCGGGCGAGAAAAGCTGCATCAACGTCGCCATCAGCGCGCGCGCCTTGGCGGAATGATCGCCGCCGTAGTTGCAGACATACACATCCAATGTCACCGCGCTTTTCTCCGGCCAGGTGTGAACGCACAAATGGCTCTCTGCCAGCAGCACGGTGGCTGTCACGCCACCCGCCACCCCTTTAGACGCAGGAAAGGTGTGAAACAACTGCGCCACGCTCTGCAAACCCGCATCATTCACGGCTTTGACGCAAGCCTCCCCAAGCCGCCCCGCATCGGTGAGCCAAGTGGCATCACAGCGGCAATCGGATAAATCAGCGGTCAGGTGCAGTCCATTCATAGGGTGATGGTAAGTCAATCCGCACGCCACACGCAAAGCTTTGATTCAAGACACGTACCCCAGACAATCCCCAGCCGGGGCTCAGCCCGCTAAAATTGCGGGTTTCTCCCATCTCTAACTCACATTCCCCCTCCCATGAGCGCAAACACCCAACACATGGCCAACGCCATCCGTGCCCTGTCGATGGACGCTGTCCAGCAAGCCAATTCCGGCCATCCCGGTGCGCCGATGGGCATGGCCGATATGGCTGTTGCTCTGTGGGGCGAGCATCTGAGCCACAACCCGATGAATCCCCATTGGGCGAACCGTGATCGTTTCGTGCTCTCCAATGGTCATGGCTCGATGATCATTTATTCGCTGCTGCACCTCACGGGCTATGACTTGCCGATGCAAGAGCTGAAGAATTTCCGCCAACTCCACAGCAAAACTGCCGGTCACCCCGAAGTGGGCGTTACACCCGGCGTAGAAACCACCACCGGCCCGCTGGGTCAAGGCATCACCAATGCTGTGGGCATGGCTTTGGCTGAGAAGCTCTTGGCGGCAGAATTCAACCAACCCGGCCACGCCATCGTGGATCATTTCACCTACACCTTCCTAGGCGACGGTTGCATGATGGAAGGCATCTCCCACGAAGCCTGCGCTCTCGCGGGCGCGTGGAAGCTCAACAAGCTCGTCGCGCTGTATGACGACAACGGCATTTCCATCGACGGCCAAGTGGCGCCTTGGTATGTGGACGATGTGGCTGGCCGCTTTAAGGCGTACCAATGGAATGTGATTGGCCCGGTAGATGGCCACGATGCCAAAGCCGTGAGCCGCGCGATTGCAGATGCCAAAAAATCGCCTACCGCGCCCACGCTGATCATTTGCAAAACCCACATCGGCAAAGGCAGCCCAAACCGCGCCAACACCTCCAAAGCCCACGGTGAGCCCCTGGGCGGAGACGAGATCAAACTCACACGCGAAGCGTTAGGCTGGCCTTATGCGCCGTTTGAAATCCCGAAAGACGTGTACACCGCTTGGGATGCCAAAGCCTCTGGCAAGCAGGCTGAGGCCGCATGGGATATACAGTTTGCTGCCTACAGCAAAGCTTATCCCCAACAAGCCGCCGAATTCAAGCGCCGCATGGCTGGCGTGTTACCTAAGGGATTCGCACAAACCGTGGCTAACACTCTTGCCGCCACGCATGCCAAAGCCGAGACAGTGGCCAGCCGCAAAGCCAGCCAGCTCGCTTTGGAAGCCTTTACCGCTGCCCTGCCCGAGATGCTCGGCGGTAGCGCCGATTTGACGGGCTCTAATCTCACCAACACCAAATCCACACCCGCCCTGCGCATTGATTTGGCTGGCGATGTGAAGCGGGATGCGGAAGGCAAACTCGGCCGCCACATCAACTACGGCGTGCGCGAATTCGGCATGGCTGCCATCATGAATGGTGTGGCGCTACATGGCGGCTTCATTCCGTATGGCGGCACCTTCCTCACGTTCTCCGACTACAGCCGCAATGCCATCCGCATGGCCGCGCTCATGAAGCAGCGCGTGATCCATGTCTTCACGCACGACTCGATTGGTTTGGGCGAAGACGGCCCAACGCACCAATCTGTGGAGCATGCTGCCAGCCTGCGCTTGATTCCGAATTTGGATGTGTGGCGTCCGGCGGATACGTTAGAAACGGCGATTGCTTGGGCAACGGCACTCGCTAACGTCACGCGCCCCACTGCGTTGTTGCTGTCGCGCCAAAATCTGCCTTATCTTCCGAAGCAAACCGCCGATAACATCGACAAAGGCGCTTATGTTTTGAGCGAGCCAGCTGATATCGGCCTAACGAGGAAAGCACAAATCGTGCTCATGGCCTCGGGCTCAGAAGTGGGTTTGGCACTCGATGCGCAAAAACTGCTCGCCACCTACAAAATCGCTGCTCGCGTCGTCTCCGTACCCAGCACGACCACCTTTGACCGCCAAACCGCGATGTACAAGGCCCTGATATTGCCCAGCGGCCTGCCGCGTGTGGCCGTGGAAATGGGCGTGACGGACGGTTGGTGGAAATACGGCTGTGCAGCAGTGGTGGGCTTGGACACCTACGGCGAATCTGCCCCCGCACCTGTTTTATTCAAGCATTTTGGATTTACGGCGCAAAATGTGGCTGACACGGTGCGCGCCGTGCTCGCCAAGCGCCGTTAAAGGTGTTGATTGGTTGAATCACATAGAACGAGGAAACAGCATCATGAAAACATGGATTTTTGCAGCGAGCGCATTGCTTGCCATCAGCCTACAAGCGCAAACCTTGAGCGGTCTCAAAATTGAGCCTGCGCTGCCCAAAGTAGGCGAAGCTGTGAAAATCACGCTTGAATTCAGCAATATAGAGACGCCCAACTGCGGCATGAAGATCGCGTTTGGTGACGGCGAGACGACCGAGGCCAAGATCAATCAAACCAAAGATGTGCCCAGTTATGTACTCAGTCACATCTATGCCAAGCCGGGCACCTACACCGTGATCGCCGAACCCAAGCGCTCGGGCTCATCCCTCAAATGCGCGGGTAAAAATATCTCTAGAGCCGTGGCCGTGGCTGCCTTGCCTGCCCCCGCCGTAGCACCCGCTCCTGCCGCATCTGCGGCGGTTACCCCCGTTGTACCGCCCGCCTCCGCACCTGTCGTGAAGACCGAAGCCGCCAAGCCGGCAACCCTATGTCCAGCAGGCTGGATGCTCGTCAAACCCGGTCAGAACGCCAAAACCAAGGCGTTTACTTGCACTGCCAAAGCTGGTACCAAAATCCCAGAGCCTAGGCTGAGCTGCCCCGGTGATCTGACGTATTTTGACAACAGCAAAAAAGGCCAAATGGGTTGCCGCGTTTAAGTCAATCTCAAAGCTCTGAGCAAGCAGGCGTTGCGTTTTGTGGCAACGCCTTCTGACTGAGTGTTTTGTGTTTATTTCCTGGAGAGAGCAATGACCATCAAGTTAGGTATCAATGGATTTGGCCGCATCGGCCGCATGGTGTTTCGCGCCGCGGTGCAAAATTTTTCAGACATCGAGATCGTGGGCATCAACGATTTGCTCGAACCTGACTACCTCGCCTACATGCTGCAATATGACAGCGTGCATGGCCGCTTTAAGGGCGAGGTGTCTGTGGACGGCAACACGCTCGTCGTCAATGGCAAAAAGATTCGCCTGACCGCAGAAAAAGACCCCGCCGCTTTGAAATGGAACGAAGTGGGCGCGGATGTGGTGTTGGAAGCCACAGGTTTGTTCCTCACCAAAGACGCTGGCGAAAAACACATTGCTGCGGGTGCGAAAAAAGTGATTTTCTCTGCACCCTCCAAAGACGATACGCCGATGTTCGTCTATGGCGTCAACCACCTGACCTACGCTGGCCAAGCCATCATTTCTAATGCAAGCTGCACCACCAACTGCCTGGCCCCCGTCGCAAAAGTGCTGAATGACAAATGGGGCATCAAGCGCGGCCTCATGACGACCGTGCATGCCGCCACCGCCACGCAAAAAACCGTGGACGGCCCCTCCAACAAAGATTGGCGCGGTGGCCGTGGCATTTTGGAAAACATCATTCCAAGTTCAACCGGTGCTGCCAAGGCGGTAGGCGTGGTGATTCCTGAACTGAACAAAAAGCTCACCGGCATGTCTTTCCGCGTGCCCACCAGCGATGTGTCAGTCATTGACTTGACGGTTGAGCTCAACAACCCAGCGACCTACGCTGAGATTTGTGCCGAGATGAAAGCACAAAGCCAAGGTGCCATGAAAGGCGTGCTCGGATACACCGAAGACAAGGTCGTGGCGACTGATTTCCGTGGCGAGGTGTGCACCAGCGTATTTGATGCCGATGCGGGCATCGCGCTGGACAGCACCTTCATCAAGGTGATCAGCTGGTATGACAACGAATGGGGTTACTCCAACAAGTGCTTGGAGATGGCGCGGGTTGTTGCGGGCAAGTAAGCGACATTACACTGCAAACCGAGTTGTGCAGACCCCACGGCGCATGCTACAAAGCGGCATGCGCCGTTTTTTATTGCCTCTTCTCCTCAGCTGGATCGCCTGCACCTCTGCGCAGGCGCAAAGCCCGCTCCTTGCTCATGGCCTGATCATCCAGCTCAAGCCGGGGGCGCAGGCGCAGGTGAGCCGCGAGCTGCCCAGTGCCGCGCATGCCAAGCGAGAAAGCATGGCACAGGAGCGGATGGCTGCCGTAGCGCAAGGCGCTGGCGTGAAGGGCTTCGCACATCGGCATCTGAGTGGTGACCATCGACTCATGCGCTTTGCGCAGCCTTTACAGGGCAGTGCGCTGGAAGACACGATGCGCCGCTTGCGCTTGCATCCGGATGTGGCCTCTGTAGAGCCCAATGTGCGCGTGCCTTTGGCTCAAATTCCTAACGACACGAATTTCGCCCTGCAATGGCATTTGGGTAGTCGCTCGGGTGCGGCTGCGGCGCTTAATATGAGCAGCACATGGGCAATTACCACGGGCACATCGGCCGTCACCGTCGCCGTGCTCGATACCGGCGTGCTGCGCAGCCATCCCGATTTGCTGGCACTGGGCAGCCGCTTGCTCACGGGCTATGATTTTGTAGAGGATGTAGATAACGCCAACGATGGTAATGGGCGTGATGGCGATGCCTCCGATCCGGGGGATTGGGTGACCGCCCTAGAGGCCAGCACGGCTGCTTTTGCTGGCTGCGAGCGATCCGACAGCTCGTGGCATGGCACCTTCATCACTGGGCAAATCGCAGCTGCCACCAACAATGCATCTGGTATTGCAGGTCTGAACTGGAATGCCAAGCTCTTGCCTGTGCGCGTATCGGGCAAATGCGGCGCATTGCTGAGCGACATTTTGGATGGCATGCGCTGGGCGGCAGGATTGTCTGTTGAGGGCGTGCCGATCAACGCCAACCCTGCCAAAATCATCAACCTAAGCTTCGGCGGTGATCGCAGCTGCACCTCCAGCTATCAAACCGTGATTGACGAGATGGCCGCTGTCGGTGCCTTAGTTGTGGTGGCCGCTGGCAATGGCTCAGGCGCAGCGTCTAGGCTACTGAAACGACCTGCTGATTGCAAAGGAGTGATGGCTGTAGGCGCAGTGCAGCGCGATGGTCTAAAAACCAGCTATTCCTTCATTGGCGACAACATGGCTTTGATGACCACAGGCGGGCACGGCAGCGGCACATCAACCATGTTGTTGTCTGCTGACAATACAGGGCTGACGGTGCCTGCCGCAAACGTCTATGACTACAAGTCTGGCACCAGTTTTTCCGCGCCACTGGCCTCTGGCGTGGCATCGCTGATGCTCTCCATCAATCCCGGTTTAACGCCCGACGCATTGATATCGCGCATGCGAACTTCCAGCTTGCCGCATATTAACATCGGTGGCTTTCCGAGCTGTAGCGTGAACAGCACGGTGGCTTGCAATTGCGATACGGCAGTTTGCGGTGCGGGCTTGCTCAACCCAGAAGCTGCGATGGTGCAAGCCAGCCAGCCAGCGGCCGTTATTGGCTCGCTGAGCAGTGTTTCAGCGGGCGCGGCGCTGATCCTGGATGGACGCAGCAGCTTGGCAATTGGGCAAGCCACAGTGACCAGCTACGCTTGGAGCTTGGTGGATAGCGGCGGCACGACTATTGCCAGTGCCAACGGATCGCTTACACAGATCATCACGCCGAGCGTTGCAGGATCATTCATGGTCAAACTTCAAGTGACGGACAGCCTCGGTCGCATTGGGCAAACGCAATTAGCCATCAGCACGACTTCGGTCAACAGCGAAGGGACGGCCGGCGGTGGCGGTGGCGGTGGCGGTACGGTCACATGGCTTTGCGCATTCTTGCTGGGGGTGTTAACTGTGATGTCAATTTTATCGAGGGCTTTGAGCGTATTTGGTCGCTCGCCCTTACGCTTATTGAATACTTTGCTACGAAAAACATAGCGTTTTAAAGTGCCATCCAGCATCAAGCTGGTGATTGTAATAAGTTAGCCAGCTCAACTGCCGACTTCACACCCATTTTGTCAAAAACACGGGCGCGGTGCACTTCGACAGTGCGCACACTGATTTGTAGCTCATCTGCGATGAGTTTGTTGGGCAGTCCTTGCGTTACCAGCCGCATCACATCGCGTTCACGCTCTGTCAACTCTGCGATGCGCTCTTCCATCAGCTTGCGATCTAGTTGCAGAGCTAATGCCGTATGACTTGCGGCCAGCGCTTGTTCAACGCGGTCAACAAGCGCATTGTCAGAAAAAGGCTTTTCACAAAAATCAAATGCGCCCCGCTTGACAGCATCCACAGCCGTGGGAACGTCCGCGTGCCCTGTCAGAAAAATCACCGGCAGGCTGTTCGCCCATGGCAAGTTCATCAACTTGTCGAATAAGGCCAGCCCACTCATACCTGGCATGCGCACATCCAA
The DNA here is from genome assembly GCA_031376105.1 of Variovorax sp. Lineage (GTDB taxonomy): Bacteria > Pseudomonadota > Gammaproteobacteria > Burkholderiales > Burkholderiaceae_C > JANMDU01. The sequence continues at coordinate 12,077 of JANMDE010000037.1, forward strand.
CAACACGCAACACGACTGACGCGGCGCAGCACCTTGGATCAAAGCCCAAAAGTCTTCGGCATTGGCAAACGCCTCATGCAAATGCCGACGAGAGCGCAGCAACCAGCCCAACGCCTCTCGAACACTGGCATCGTCATCCACGATATAGACAAGAGAATCAACGGGCTTGATCATGCTTTCAGTTTGCCACAACAAGGTCTGAAGGCGCATTGGTGAAAGCCACAGGTAAAGTAAATACAAAGACCGTGCCGCGGGGTTGGTTAGCCTCGAATCGAAGGAAGCCGCCATGCTGCTCAACCACGGTGCGACACAGGCTCAGCCCTAAGCCCATGCCATCGGCCTTGGTTGAAAAGAAAGGTGTGAAAAGTTGCTTGGCGATTTCGTCTTCAAGGCCAGGGCATTGAAGACG
>JANMDE010000072.1:0-1600 GCA_031376105.1 Variovorax sp.
AAGGCTCCACAGCGCAGCAGCAGTGGGGCCTTTTTTGTTTCTTGAATCGATTTCACATGGCGCTTAAATCCACCATCTACAAAGCCAATATCCAAATCGCGGACATTGACCACGGCTACTACGCTGATCACGCGCTGACACTGGCTCGGCATCCGAGCGAGACGGATGAGCGCATGATGGTTCGCTTGGTGGCGTTTGCGCTGCAAGCTTATAAGCTGCAAAGCCTTTGTAACGGCGATGCGACACTGGCTTTTGGTGCGGGCATGTCAGATCCGGATGAGGCCGATGTGCTCCTCAAGGATTTCACCGGTGCGATTCGCCTCTGGGTGGAGGTGGGGCAGCCGGAAGACAAGCCGATCATCAAGGCCTGCGGCAAGGCCGATGAGGTGCATGTGTATGCCTTTAACCATGCAACGCCTGTGTGGTGGAAAGGTATTCAAACCAAGTTGACGCGACCTCGCAATTTGAGCGTGTATCAAGTGCCCTCAGAAGCGGCCAAAGCGCTGGAGGCTTTGGCCGAGCGCAGCATGAATATTCAGGCCACGATTCAAGAAGGCGTGTTGTCCCTGAGCAGTGAAAAAGGCTCGGTGGATGTCGAGCCCACCAAGCTGTTGTGATGCGAGCGGCTTTAAGCCGCCCCCATGCTGACCTTGGCTGAATCTCGCGCCAGCGCTTCGCGCGTGGCGATCTTGCGATACCACACGGTAATGGCCGAGCTGGTGAGCACGATAAACAAGCTGTAAAGCACAGGAATGAGCAACACCTGCTGCTGCATCTCGCCTTGGAAGGTGAGCGTGACAATCAGCACAGCGAGCGGGCCGTTTTGAATGCCGGTTTCTAAGCTGATCGTGCGTGAGCGGTTGTTGTCTTGCTTGAGCAAGCGCGCCAGCCAATAGCCGAGCAACATGCCAATCAGCCCTAAGCCAATGGCAGCAAAAAACACATACCAAGGCGTTGAGAGCAGCAATTGGTAATTGCGCGGCACCCAAGAAACCACCAAGAAGAGAATCACGAAGATGCCCAGCATGGAGCCGATCAACTCAATCGTGGCACCAATGTTCGGATTGGTCTTGCGCAAAACCATGCCAATGACAGTAGGAACGAGCAGCACCACCAAGACCTGCGCCACATTCGCAGCGGGAATCGCAAACTCACCCGTCACGCCAGCCATCTTGCTGTAAAACGCGATCAAGGAAGGCACAGCAGCCACGGCCACCAGCGTAGAGACGCTGGTCATCATGATCGACAAAGCCAAAGCGCCTTTGCTGAAATAAGTAAAGATATTTGATGTGGTGCCACCGGGCATGCAGCCCATGAGAATCAAGCCCACGGCCAGCGCAGGCGGCAAGCCGAGCAACACAGCAAGCAAGTAGCCAAGGAAAGGCATGATGCCGTATTGGCAAATGATGCCCACGATCACGCCCTTGGGTTTTTTGAAGGCAATCAGAAAATCACGAAAAGTCAGCGATGCGCCCATGCCCAGCATGATCACCATCATCATCACGCCCAGCAGCTTGGTTTCGAGTTCGGTCAACATGATCTGTGTCCTTTACTTCTTATTGAACTCGGCCTTGACTTCGGCCTTGAGGTCTTTGCGGAG
>JANMDE010000078.1:0-4773 GCA_031376105.1 Variovorax sp.
CGCCTTGCAAGAGCTACGCGGCTTGGGACGCAATTTGCATCCCGCTCGTTATGCCAGCTTGCGCGGCAAAAGCTGGCGGCAAGCCTTGCTGCGAAGGATGAAAGAGCGACTGACGAATGCGCAAGGCCAGATTGAGTTGACCTTTGAAATCATCTATGGTCATGCCTTCAAACCCGTGCCGCGCCTCAAAGTCAGCGCGGAGTCAGCGATTTCTATGCGGGATATGCGTGCCATGCTAGCCCAGTCCAAGCCGCGCTGAATCAGTAATTTCTGTGTTTTTGAGGAGCCAATGCGCCAGCCGCCGGGAAAACCCGCGCTACAATACAAAGTTGTCACGGAAAGCGATATTTTTCCTTGATTCGGGTATCTTCCCGCGCCTCTTTAACTCGTGTTGACCATGTCACATTTTGCGTTTCAGAATCGCGTGTTTCGTTTTGCCACCGTCAACCAGCAGCAAGTTCATTGGAAATTGCTAAAAAACTGCTCGGTCACGCCGAAACAGCTGGGTTGGTTTTATGTGTCGCTGTGCATCGTCTCCTTCGGGATCGCCACGATGTTCTGGCTGCTCGGTGCCAAGATGGTGACCCCGTTTGCGCTGCTTGAGCTGACCGCTGTTGGCGCGGCTTTGCTGGTTTATGCAAGGCATGCTACCGACGGCGAGCGGCTGGTTCTGCAAGGCAACAGCCTAGTTGTCGAACAAAGTCACGCGGGAAAGATCTCGCGCGCTGAGTTTGATCGTGACCGGGTACGGGTGGAACCGCATACGGATGATCGGTCGCTCATTGAGTTGTCGGGTCAGGGCAGAAGGGTGCAAATTGGGCGGCATGTGCGGCCTGAACTGCGGCCTGAGTTGGCCAGAGAATTGCGCATGGCCTTGCGCACTGCTTGAAGAAGTTCAAGCGGGCGTGGGGCGATGCAAACAGATTTGTTTTTAGATTTGGTTTTGATGATTTAAGAGTAGCGATGATGATTAAAAAAATCTCCAGCAAGTTGCAGTCTTTGATGTTGTCTGCCGGCGTATTTGCCGCGCAAGCTGCTTGGGCTGTCAACGATTTACCGGGCGGCCCCGCCGTGCGCCAACTCAACTTGCACCCGCCCGTGACCAAAATTGCCGAAGAGCAGCATTGGTTGCATTGGTACATCATGATCATTTGTATCGTGATTTTCCTACTGGTGTTTGGCATCATGTTTTATTCGGTGTGGAAACACCGTAAAAGCGTCGGTCACAAAGCCCAAGAGCTGGCCGAGCCGCTGTGGGTGGAAATCGGCTGGACAGTAGTGCCTTTCATCATCGTTATCTTCATGGCTTTGCCCGCGACCAAAGTGTTGGTTGCGCAAAAAGACACCACCAATGCCGATCTCACCATTAAAGCCACCGGTTACCAGTGGAAATGGGGCTATGACTACATCAAAGGCGAAGGCGAAGGCTTGGGCTTTGTGTCGACCCTTGACGTGACGCACCGCAATCTGTCGGATTCCGGCTTGCCTAAAGGCACGCAAGTGCCCGATAACTATTTGTTCAAGGTTGACAACCCATTGGTCGTCCCGGTTGGCAAGAAAGTCCGCATCATTACCACCGCCAATGACGTGATTCACGCTTGGATGGTGCCCGCCTTCGGCGTAAAGCAAGATGCCATCCCCGGTTTTGTGCGCGACACTTGGTTCCGCGCCGAGAAAACGGGTGATTTTTACGGCCAGTGCGCCGAGTTGTGCGGCAAGGAGCATGCCTACATGCCGATTCACGTCAAGGTAGTCACACCTGCTGAATACACGGCTTGGGTCGATGGTGAGAAGAAAAAAGCAGCGGCGAAAGCCGACGATCCAACGAAAGTGTGGACGTTGACCGACATGGTCGCGCGCGGCGAAAAAGTCTATGCAGCTAACTGCGCCGCTTGCCATCAAGCCAGCGGTAAAGGTGCTGGCCCGATCAAAGCGATTGACGGCGCGGCGGTCGTGCTTGATGCCGACAAAACCAAACAAGTCTCGATTTTGCTCAACGGCCAAAACAATGGCGCCATGCCTGCCTGGAAGCAACTTTCCGACACAGAAATTGCCGCGGTGATTACGTTCACCAAGAACAATTGGTCTAACAAGACCGGTCAAATTGTGCAGCCCGCGGACATTACCGCTGCACGCAAGTAATCATCAACACATAGTAAGTAAGCAAAAAGGTTAAAACATGAGCGCAGTTCTTGATAACCACGGCCACGATCACCACGATGACCATCACCACGCGCCCTACGGCTGGAAGCGTTGGGTCTATGCCACCAATCACAAAGATATTGGCACTTTGTATCTTTTGTTTGCATTCGCCATGCTGATGATCGGCGGCGTTTTGGCTTTGGCCATTCGCGCTGAGCTGTTCCAGCCCGGCTTGCAATTGGTTAACCCTGAGTTGTTCAACCAGTTCACCACCATGCATGGCATCATCATGGTGTTTGGCGCGATCATGCCCGCCTTCGTGGGCTTTGCCAACTGGATGATTCCGCTGCAAATTGGCGCTGGCGACATGGCCTTTGCCCGCATGAACAATTTCTCTTTCTGGCTCATGATCCCTGCAGCTTTGATGCTGGTGGGTAGTTTCTTCATGCCGGGCGGCGCACCTGCTGCTGGCTGGACGCTCTACGCCCCACTCACCCTGCAAATGGGGCCGAGTATGGATGCGGGTATCTTTGCAATGCACATTTTGGGCGCAAGCTCCATCATGGGCTCGATCAACATCATCGTCACTATCCTGAACATGCGCGCCCCCGGCATGACCTTGATGAAAATGCCGATGTTTTGCTGGACATGGCTGATTACCGCCTATCTCTTGATCGCTGTGATGCCCGTGCTCGCTGGCGCCATCACCATGACACTCACTGATCGCCACTTCGGCACCAGCTTCTTCAACCCCGCTGGCGGCGGTGACCCAGTGCTGTATCAGCACATTTTCTGGTTCTTCGGCCACCCTGAGGTGTACATCATGATTTTGCCGGCCTTCGGCATCGTCAGCCAGATCATTCCCGCCTTCGCGCGCAAAAAGCTATTTGGTTATGCTTCGATGGTGTACGCCACATCGTCAATCGCCATTTTGTCGTTTATTGTGTGGGCGCATCACATGTTCACAACAGGAATGCCTGTTACCGGCCAGCTGTTCTTCATGTATGCCACGATGCTGATTGCGGTGCCTACAGGTGTGAAGATTTTCAACTGGATCGCCACAATGTGGAAGGGCGAGATGACCTTTGAAACGCCCATGCTGTTTGCGGTGGGCTTCATTTTCGTGTTTACCTTCGGCGGCTTCACTGGCTTGATTTTGTCGATGGCACCTGTTGATACGCAAATGCAGGACACATACTACGTCGTCGCGCATTTCCATTATGTGTTGGAGGCAGGTTCAATCTACGCTTTGTTTGCCGGTTTTTACTACTGGTCTCCGAAGTGGACGGGTGTGATGTACAACGAGTCACGTGGCAAGATCCATTTTTGGTGGAGTCTGATCGCGTTTAACGTGACCTTCTTCCCGATGCACTTCTTGGGCTTGGCTGGTATGCCACGTCGCTACGCAGATTACCCCATGCAGTTTGCTGATTTCAATGCGTTGGCATCGGTGGGCGCGTTTGCCTTCGGGTTTGCACAGGTGTATTTCTTCTTGTTCATCGTCTTGCCCGTGATGCGCGGCAAGGGCGCTGTGGCTTCGCAGAATCCATGGCAAGACCCAGATGGCAAGGGCGCAGAAGGTTTGGAGTGGGAGGTACCTTCTCCAGCACCATTCCACACTTACGAAACACCTCCTAAGCTCAACGCCGCAGCCACCAAAGTGGTTGCAATGTAATCGAGCGCAAAAAGATCATGAGCTTGTCTGAAGAACAAAAGAAGAAAAATCTGCGCACGGGGTTGATCCTGGCCTCAGTCGTGGTGATATTCCTCGTCGGCTTCATGGCGCGCATGATCTTTTTTGGCAAATAAACCCGAGCAGCTTCCACTATGGCACTGAAAACCGACAATCTCAAAATGACGGGCAAACTTGCGGTTGTTGTCTTGGGTATGTTCGCATTTGGCTATGCCTTAGTGCCTATTTATCGCGCGATTTGCGAAGCCACTGGCATCAATATTCTTGCGCTTGGTGAAAAAGATATTCCCGGCGCGAAGAAGAAGCTTCCCGCCAATACGCAAGTTGATCTGACCCGCACGATCACGGTGGAATTTGATGCCAATGTACGTGGCCCTTGGGATTTCAAGCCTGAAAAGCGCAGCTTGCAAGTGCATCCCGGTGAGCTCACCACGGTGATGTACGAATTCCAGAATATTCAGAACCGTAAGATGGCTGCTCAGGCCATTCCCAGCTACGCGCCCAAGCAGGCTTCGCCGCATTTCAACAAGCTCGAATGCTTTTGTTTCCAACAATACACGCTTGAAGCTGGCGAGAAGAAAAACTGGCCGGTGGCCTTTGTGATTGATCCGCGCCTACCCAAAGACGTGACCACCATCACGCTGTCCTACACCTTCTTTGAGGTGGGCGGTAAAACGCCGCCCGCGCCTGCCGGCTTCAAGAGTGCCGCTGTTGTTGGCCCTGTGGTTGCACCTGCGATTGCACCAGTTGTAGCCCCATTGCCCAAGGCGGGCGCATGATCATGGCATCGGAGCAAACTCCCTTTCTTGTGCGCAAGAGTGTGTTTCTGCGCACCATTCAAGCCGTGGCTTGGTCTTTCGTCGGTTTGCGAAAAGGCAGCGAATTTGAAAAAGACACGCAGCAACTCAACCCGATTCACATCGTGATCGCTGGATTTG
>JANMDE010000101.1:0-1814 GCA_031376105.1 Variovorax sp.
AAAATCATGAGCCGCGAGATTGTGCGTGATCATGATTTGTTCTTTTTGCTTGGCAGCATGCGCGCTGAGGGGCGTATTGCAAGTTTTCTGCTTAATCTGCTCACACGCTTGCATGCGCGCGGGCAATCGGGCGATACGCTGCGTCTGCGTATGACGCGAGAAGACATCGGCAGCTATCTCGGCCTCACACTTGAGACGGTGAGCCGCACCTTAAGCAAGCTCGTTCGCAATGGCGTGATCAGTCTGCAACTCAAAGAAGTGTGTATCCTCGATATGCCCGCCTTGCATCAATTGAGCCAGCACTCAGATGACAGTGATTGCATGCATCATCCTTTGCTGATCACACGGCCCGCGAAAAAATCGCAGGCTGCAAAAGGAATGCAAGTCGCTTGACATAGATCAATACGCGCTTGCTTAGCGGCTCATAAGCTAGAGGCTCCATATCAAGGAGTCTCATCATGTATCAACGCATTTTGATTGCCACTGACGGTAGCGAATTGTCTGAAAAAGCCGTCTCCAGCGGGATATCCCTCGCCGTCGGACTGGATGCCGAAATCGTCGCATTTACTGCTGTACCGCGTTACCCGAGCATGTATTTTGAAGGCGCCGTGGTATTGACCGCTGCCGAAGTCGGCCGTATAGAAAAAGAATGGCATTTAAAAGCGCAGGCTCTGGTGGATGCCGTGCAGGAAGAAGCTCATCGCCACAGCGTGAAAGCCAAAGCAGTCACGGGCACAGGCTTGGTATCAGAGAGCATCATCAAAGCAGCCAAAAAACACAAGTGCGATTTGATCGTCATGGCCTCACATGGCCGTAAGGGCCTTGGCCGCTTGCTGCTGGGTAGCGAGACGCTGGATGTGTTGACGCATTCGCATATTCCAGTTCTAGTGCTGAGGTGAGCGCCATGAAAATACTGGTCGCTGTAGATGGCAGCAAATTCACCAAAAAAGCATTGGCGTTTTTAGTCAATGAACAAGGCTTGGCCGGTGCGCCACACACGCTACATATTTTGAATGTTCAGATGACGATACCGCCCCGAGCCAGATCGGCCGTGGGGCGAGAGATCGTGGACGACTATCAACGCCAAGAAGCAGAAAAAGTATTGCAACCGATCCGCAAGTTTCTGGATCGCCATCCCGTGAGCTATGAAGCCAATTGGTGCGTTGGAAACCCGGCAATAGAGATCGTCAAAGCAGCCAAGTCTGAAAATGCGCATTTAATCGTGATGGGCACACATGGTCACGGCGTGCTGGGGCGCATGCTGATGGGCTCGGTGGCGCAGCGCGTGGTGTCGCATTGCGATATGCCGGTGTTGCTGGTTCGGTAATTCGAAAAATCGAGGGGTAGTACCATGACAACAACTCGCAAACTGTGGTGGAGCCTAGGCACATTGCTGGTGCTCGGATTCAGCATCCTGCTTTGGATGGGTGGCGAGATTCATCGGCAAGCGCCGCCGATGCCGCAGGCCATGGTGAGCGATACGGCCACGGTGATCTACACCCGAGAAGATATTGAGCGTGGCAGGCAGGTTTGGCAAAGCATCGGCGGGCAACAATTGGGCTCGATTTAGGGGCATGGCGCTCTGGTGGCACCCGATTGGTCTGCGGACTGGCTGCACCGCGAATCAGTGGCTTGGCTTGATCTCATAGCGCAGCGCCAGAATGGTCAACCCTACGATAAGCTCAGCCGCAACGAGCAATCGCATTTACAAGCCGATTTGCGCCCGCTCATTCGGCTCAACACTTTCAACGCAAACTCAGAGCAGATCATCATCAGCGCAGACCGCGCTGCCGCTATGGCGCAAGTGGCTCAGC
>JANMDE010000222.1:0-3774 GCA_031376105.1 Variovorax sp.
CGCCTTTCATGCCGCGTTCAATCCATCGGTCATAAAAATGCGTGTTGGGATTGTGATTGAGCAATATCGATCTCTTAATGGGCTAGTGAGTGATCGACACAATTACAGATACTATCACAGGTGCTTATTGTTCCAAAGCAAATTCGGTGAAGAGCTTGCCTGTGCGCCCCGGCGAGAAGGCCAGCGGCGCATACACGGCAGCAAGTGTGAGTGTCATAGCGACCACAGCGAATGCAATTTCTTTCGCGCCAATGATGGCAGCATCAAACGGTTTCTTGCCCATTTCAATGTGACGATAAATATTCTCCAGCACCACAATCGCATCATCAACCACCAAGCCAATCGCGAGTACGAGCGCCAGCAGTGTGAGTGTGTTGACAGTGAAGCCCGCCAGAGCCATCAAAGCAAATGAGCCAATCAGCGAGACGGGAATGGTCACCAGCGGAATGATGGCAGCGCGGAAATTGCGCAGGAAAAACAAAATCACAAAAGCCACCAACACGACGGCCTCAATGATGGTGGTGTAGACCGATTTGATGGATTCTTTGATGAAAATCGAGTTGTCGTTGGCAATCTCTATCTCGATGCCGGTGGGTAAATTGGCTTTGATGCGCGGAATCATCTCCCGCACATCAGCAGACAAATCCAGCGGATTAGCAGTGGCATTACGCACGACACCGAGCGTGATGGCATCTCGACCGTTCAAGCGGGTGGCGGTGCGCTCAGAGGCCGCTCCTTGACGCACCGTGGCCACATCGCCAATACGCACTGGCACACCGTTCACAATACGAATGACCACTTGGGAGAATTCAAATGGACGTTGCAAATCGGTAGCTGCCGTCACGTTGAATTCACGGCGCTGGCTTTCAATACGGCCTGCGGGTACTTCCACATTGTTGCGGCGCAAGGCATCTTCCAGATCTTGCACCGTGAGGCGATACGCGGCGAGTTTGTCTGGATCCACATTCACGCGCATGGCATATTTGCGCTCACCAAAAATACGCACATCTGCAGCGCCACTGGCCGTTTGCAGCATTGGTTTGGCAATGCGATTGGCCAAGTCAGACAGTTGTAATACGTTGAGCGTGTCAGAACTGAATGACAGCCAAATCACTGGGAAGGCATCAGCCTCCACTTTGGCAATTTGAGGCTCATCCACATCGGTGGGCAGGCGCTGGCGCACACGGGAGACTTTGTCGCGCACATCAGCTGCGGCGCTATCAGCTTCACGCGTGAGCTTAAAACGCACGGTGATTTGACTTTGCTCAGGGCGAGAGATCGATGTGATCACATCCACGCCTTCAATACCCGCAAGCGAATCTTCCAGTACTTTTGTGACCTGCGTTTCCACAACCTCGGCAGATGCGCCGCGATAGTTGGTGGACACTGTGACGTTAGGCTCATCAATCTTTGGGTATTCGCGCACCGAGAGCTTGGTGTACGACACATAGCCGACGAGCAAAATCAGCAGCGAAAGCACGGTGGCAAACACCGGGCGGCGGATGGATATTTCTGGTAACTGCATGATCTGCTCCTAAGGATGGATCCTTGCCTAAAGATTCAAAGGTTCAACGGCTGGCTGCGGGCTGTGCAGGTGCGGCGGAGGGTGCTGCGCCACCCACATTGCCTGATGCGCTGTTGCCTGTAGCTGGCGCTGCGTTGGGCGCACCGCCAGCACTAACGGGAGCGCTGCTAGGGGCAGCACCGCCACCGGGCGCTCCTGGCGCTCTGCCCAGCTCAATCACGCGTACCGGCGTGTTGTCTCGCTGCAAGCGCTGCTGACCGGCCACAACGACCGTGTCGACCTCATTCAAGCCTTCGGTAATTTCTACGCGACCCGGGCGGCGAATGCCGAGCTTGACCTCTTGTCGCTGCGAGACCAAGCGCTTGCCGTCCACAAAGCCAGCCATGTTGTAAGGCGGCGCACCGCCCACGCCACCCGCTCCACCCGTCGGCGCCACGCCACCTGCGCTCGTCGGTGCGCTTGAAGATGCCGCTGCCGCTTTGGCAGCTTCAGCTGCCTTGGCTGCATCAGCAACTTGCTTTTCAGCAATCTCTTTGCCCTGCGCTTCGGTTTGCTCCACGACGCGAATCACAAACTGCCGCCCACCCTGCGGCACGATGGCCTCTTCCGGAACAGACAGCGCAGCTTCCTTGATATTGAACACCGCCGTCACGCGAGCAAACATACCCGGCCGCAGCGGTCCGCCTCCAGGGCCCGCAGCACCCGCCGCACCACCCGGCCCACCCCGGCCACCCGCTGCAGCACCACCCGCGGGGCGAGCTCCGGCCGGCGCGTTCGCAGCCGTTCTCGGTGCAGCAGCATCCGAGGCCCCTGCCACGCGCGCTGGCGCTCCAGCGCCCGCAGCGGCTCTGGCCACCACGGCAGCGTTGGTGAACTGCGCGCAACTCACAGCAATTGGGTCTACTGGCCTAGGCGCTGCAACCACCGGAGCAGAAGCTGGCCTCTGCGGGGGCCGCGCCACGGGTTTAGCCGCAGGCTTCTCAGCCGGTTTTAGCCCAGCCACAGCGCCAGGCGCTCCGCCCGCCGCCGCTGGTCTGCCACCCGCGCCCGCTGTGCCTGGAGCCCCACCCGAGCCACCTGGGCCACCCGGCCTCTGAGCCAACGGCTCGCCCGGCGAATTCGGCAACACCGCCCGCACCAAGACCGAGCGACCATTCGCATCCAGCTGCGGGTCAATCGCATCAATCTTCGCCTTGAACTGCCGCCCTGGCATCGCATCCAGTTGCATCTCAATCGCCTGCTCACGGCGAATCTTGCCAATGAAACGCTCAGGCAAACGGAAATCCACAAACATGGAAGATAAATCCTCCAAATTCACCAAATCCGCACCGTCTTTCACGTAGTCACCAATGTTCACATTGCGAATACCCACCGTACCATCAAACGGTGCCACCACGCGCATCCGATCCCAGCGCGCGCAAGCCAGCGACACTTGGGCTTCGGCCACCTGCATGCTCGCGCCGCTTTCATCTAGCACGCGCTGCGCCACAAAATTCTGCGCCACCAATTCTTGATTACGTTTGAAATTCGCCCGCGCAATCGACATCTGCGCCTCCGCTTGCCGCACCTCAGCGCGCTGCAAACCATCTTCCAATTGCATCATCACATCGCCACGGCGCACACGGCCGCCATCGGTAAAGCCCAGCGTCTGCACCCGCCCGCTCACCTCGGGGCGCAGCATCACGTTTTGCTTAGAGCGCAGCGAGCCCACGGCCTGCGCGTCGTCTTGCAAACGCGAAGCCTCCACCTTAGCCACTTCCCCCGAAGGCATGCCGCCGCCGCGTGGCGCACCGCCCGCAGCCGAAGCGCCACCTGCCGGCGCACCCGCCGCGCCGCCCCCGGTGATTTCTTTCGGGCCAGAAGGCTGGTTTTGATACCAATATGCGCCACCTGCCGCCGCCGCAATACCCGCCACGGCCACAACCGAGTAAATGATCTTAGATGCCATGAAAATCGTCTTTGAAATGTGTTGTCTTGAATCGACCTATGTTACTGGCTGTAGCTCCGCGTGATCCCAGCAAGCTGCTATACCCGACTGCTTTACAAAACGGGTTTACCCTTATTTTGATGGATACTGTTGACACCGTTATTCATGTCGCTCAGCCAAAAGCGCGCCGCTTGCAGCAAACCCTCCTCATTCCCACTGCTTTGCCACACCACATTGCCCGGCCCACTCGCCCTGCTGCCCACAAGATCGCATGCCTGCTCACTCAGAGCATCCGCAACTTTTGCTAGCGGCGGATGCTCTG
>JANMDE010000278.1:0-9012 GCA_031376105.1 Variovorax sp.
CAGAGATCGTGCCATCTGCGATCAGTTCATCAATGCGCCGCGCGGTCAAATCAGTGAGCAATTGGCCTTGTTTGTCGAGCACGCCGCTGATGTTGGTGAGCATCATCAGCTTTTCTGCTTTGAGCACGGTGGCGAGTTTCGCGGCCACCACATCGGCATTGATGTTGTAGCTCTCGTTGCTCTCGCCAAACCCAATCGGGCTGATCACGGGAATAAAAGCATCGTCTTGCAGCGCCTTCACCACGCTCGGATCAATGCTCACGATCTCGCCCACTTGGCCTAGATCGTGTTGAATCGTCGGATCTTGCAAGTCAAGCATCTTGAGTTTTTGAGCACGAATCAAACCGCCATCGCGCCCCGTCAGACCCACCGCTTTGCCGCCGGCAGCGTTGATCAGACCGACAATATCTTGCTGCACTTCCCCAGCCAGCACCCATTCCACGACTTCCATCGTTTCGGCATCCGTCACGCGCATGCCTTGGATGAATATGCCCTCTATGCCCAGCCGCTTCAAGGCCGTTTCAATCTGTGGCCCACCGCCATGCACCACCACTGGGTTCATGCCCACCAGCTTGAGCAACACCACATCCTCTGCAAAATCCGCTTGCAAGCCCGGGTCGGTCATGGCATTGCCGCCATATTTGATGACGATGGTCTTGCCATGAAACTTGCGAATATAGGGCAAAGCCTGGGCCAAAATTTCAGCTTTGTCGCGCGGCGCGATGTGGGTGATATCGGGGGTAGAAGTCATGATCGTCTTCACAATAAATATGAGAAAGATTGTAGGGTGATCTTCAAGCCTTGAACCGCTTGCGTATCAACGCCAGGCCAATCCAAAGCGCCACAGCGCCAAAAACGATCAAAACAGTCAGGTGTTTGAAAGGTGTGGCAGGCATTTGCCCGACGAAGAAGGGGCGCACGAGCTCCACAGCGGCTGTGAGCGGCAGCCAATCGGTGATGGTTTGTAGCCAGGGCGGGAGCTGGCTACGGGGGAAATACACGCCGCTGGTGAAGGTCATGGGCACGAGGAAAAGCGTGAAATAGTAGGTGAAAAAATCATAACCTTTGGCCAGCGCCGTGAAGATCAGGCCCATGCAGGCGAAGCTGAAAGCCACAATGGCCACGATGGGCAGGGCGAGCAGCACATGCGGATGCTTGACGATGCCCAAAGCAGCCATCACGCAGAGAATGGCAAGCGAGGTGAAGAGCGCTTTGAAGCTTGCCCAAAGCAATTCGGAGATCACCACATCGTCCAGCGATATCGGCGCGTTCATGATGCCATCCCACGTCTTTTGTACGACCATACGCGAGTAGCCAGAATACAAAATTTCAAAGCTGGCGGCATTCATCGCACTCGTACACATATAGCCGCTGGCCACGAAGACGAGATAGGGCATGGCCACGCCCTGCCATTGCACAGCGCCCACCAGCGTGCCCAAGCCATAGCCAAAAGCGACGAGTGAGATAAGTGGGTCCGCAATATTGCCCAAAAGGCTCGTCCAAAAGAGTTTGCGCCACACCATTAAGTTACGCAAAAACACGGGCCACCAACCGATGCTCAAGGCGGGCGCACGCCAGATGGAAGGCGCAGGGGCGGGGAGAGGAAGGCTGGTAGACATGTTTTATAAGATATTTAGGCTATTCGCCCATATAGAATATACATAGTTTGCTATGAATTTGATAGTTATGATCAGACACATAGGTCAACCGTCTTCCCGGATTTGCCGCCCAGTGAGCTTCAAAAACAGGTCTTCCAAGTTGGCTGGGCGATGCAGTGTGCGCAAGAGTGGGAAGGCTTGCAGCGCGGCGAGCATGGGCGCGGCTTGGCGCGTGTAGAGAAACAGCGTCTCTCCGCTCACTTCCACGCGCGCGGCGTGTTGCGTCACGCTGCTCTCCGTTTGCAGCGCCAATGCGCCTACGCCATACACCTCCACCACATCGCTTTCCAGATGCTGCGCAATCAGCTCGCGTGGCCGGCCTTCGGCGATCTTTTTGCCATGGTCAATCACCAGCAAGCGATGGCACAGGCGCTCGGCTTCGTCCATGAAGTGGGTGGTGAGTAGGATGGATTTTCCTTGGCTGGTGAGCATTTGCAGCCGCTCCCACATCAAATGCCGCGCTTGCGGATCGAGCCCGGTGGTGGGTTCGTCAAGCAGCAGCAGATCGGGGTCGTTGACCAAAGAGCGGGCGAGCGACAAGCGGCGCTTCATACCGCCAGAGAGCTCGTTGGGTTTGGATTTGGCTTTGCTGGTGAGAGAGGCGAATTCCAGCAGCTTAGGAATGCGCGGCGCGATCTGCGCTTTCTTCATACCGAAATAGCGGCCATACACGAGGATGTTTTCCTCTAACGTGAAGTCAGGATCGAGCGTGTCAAACTGGCTCACCACACCCAGCCGCGCTTTGATCGCAGTCGATTCCTTGGGCATGCGCATGCCCAGAATTTCAATCTCGCCGCTATCAGGCGCGGTTTGCCCCAAGCTCCTGCGGATGGTGGTGGTTTTGCCGGCGCCGTTGGGCCCAATCACGCCGAGGCATTCGCCTGCGGCGATCTCGAAAGAGAGGTCTTGCACGACATGGTTGTCGCCAAAGTGTTTGTTTAAATGCTGGACGCGGAAAATCGGTGAAGTCATGCCCATATTTTGCGCCTGCTTTTGCTTCTAAAATTGATCTAAATTGAAAGTAACACTGATGTCTGATCGCCTCGCTGTCATCCCGCAATACCTGCTGCCCAAAAAACTGCTCACCCAATTCATGGGCAAGCTCGCGTCCGCCGAAGGCGGCAACACCACCACGGCAGTGATCAAATGGTTCATCCAGCGCTACGGTGTGAACATGGCGGAAGCCATCAACCCCGATCCAGCCAGCTACAAAAGCTTCAATGAATTTTTCACACGGCCTTTGAAGTCAGGTGCACGCCCTATCGCGCTGGGCGATTACATCTGCCCAGTAGACGGCGCGATCAGCCAATTTGGCAGTATCGAAAAAGACCAAATATTCCAAGCCAAAGGCCACAGCTATTCCACCACCGCGCTGGTGGGCGGCGATGCAAAACTCGCCAAAGAATTCGAAGGCGGCCATTTCGCCTGCCTTTACCTGAGTCCAAAGGATTACCACCGCATCCACATGCCCATAGCCGGCACGCTGCGCCAAATGATCTATGTGCCCGGCGAATTGTTCAGCGTCAACCCCACCACAGCGCGCGGCGTGCCCGGCCTGTTCGCCCGAAACGAACGCGTCGTCTGCGTCTTCGACACAGCCCACGGCTCCTTCGTCAACGTGCTGGTAGGCGCAACAATAGTAGGCAGCATGGCCACCGTCTGGCACGGCCAAGTCAACCCACCCCGCCTGCCTGATGTGACGACGTGGAATTACAAACCCGGTGAGTTTGAATACAAACAAGGCGACGAAATGGGGCGCTTTTTACTCGGCTCCACCGTGGTGATGCTCTGGCCTGCGCAGGCGATGAAATTCAATACAAGCTGGCTGCCAGCGGGCGGCATTCGTATGGGAGAAAGCATGGCATTGCTGGGCTGATTCGTCGTTTTCGAATGAATCACACTTGATACGCATCAAAGCGATTGCTTGTAGCGCTCTAGCATCTGCGCCTGCGTCTCCACCACCATGTCTGCGCTCATGCGATCAGCCATCTGATCACGCAGCATCTCACCCATACTGGGCATCACGCTGCGCTCCACATGTCGCGCAGAGTTCCATAAATCGGAGCGCATCAGTGCTTTGGCGCAATGCAAATAGCTCGCCTCAATGTTCATCCGAATCACCAGCTTTGGCACGCGCCGCGAGCCCGTTAGCATGTCTGCACACTGCTCTCGTTCTGCCTCATCAGTAGTGAGCATGGCCTTGCCATTGACGCGCAACGTCTCATCCATCCCCGGCACGAGAAAGAGCAGGCCGATTTGCCCTGTGGCAATGATGTTTTCTAACGAATCGAGGCGATTATTGCCCGGTGAGTCGGGGATCAAGAGTGTCTGTGCATTCAGAACTTTCACAAAACCTGCCGCACCGCCGCGTGGTGATGCATCTGCGGCACCGCTTTGGCCATGCGTGGAGATCAAGACAAAAGGCGAGAGGCTAATGAAGCGCTGTGCATGCGTATCTAGCTCAGGCAATTCTTTGAGTACGGAGCGTTCGCGGGCAGGATCATAGAGGCTTCGCAGGGCTTCAAGGGTGGTGATTTCTTGCATAAGGCGGATGTTAGCCTAGCTCAAAGCTTGACGCTATAGTGAAGGCTCAAAGCGCATGCAATGCAAGGAGCCATCTATGGTCGCGAAAAAATCATCTTCTGGCAAAAGCGCCGCTGGGGCGCAGCTTGGCAATTACGCGCTGATCACCGGCGCGTCATCTGGTATCGGTTTGGCGCTTGCGCAAAAATTGGCTGCCAAGGGCTATGACGTGATTCTTGTGGCACGCAGTGTGGATAAGTTGCAAGCCTTAGCCAGAGAATTGTCTGCTCGCCATGGTGTAAAGGCGCAGGTGGCGGCTGCGGATTTAACGCAAACCGCGTCTGTTCAAAATTTAGCCACACTGCTGCAAAGGCAAGGCATCAGCATTCGCGTGCTTGTGAATTGTGCTGGCGTGTTGCACCAAGATGCCTTCATCAAAATGCAGGCGGAGCAAGTGCAGCAAATGATTGATCTGAATATCACCGCGCTCACCGCCATGTTGCATGCCATGCTACCCATGATGGTCAACCATGTGGCCGAGCAGGGCGGCAAAGCGCATGTGCTCAACGTAGCGTCGATAGCCGCTTTTCAGCCCATTCCCATGCTCGCCGCCTATGCGGCCAGCAAAGCCTATGTGCTCTCGCTCTCGGAGTCGCTTGCCGAAGAGCTGCTGGGCAGCGGTGTGAGCGTGACCACGCTGTGCCCCGGTATCACGGCCACCAATATGTTGGCCCAAGCCAAAGGCGCGAACGACAAACTCAGCCAATTGCCCAGTTTTTTGATTGCGGATGTGCATGACGTTGCGCAAACAGCCATAGAGGCCACCCTGCGTGGCGATGCCATCTGCGTGCCCGGGGCCGTCAACCAACTCGGCATGCTGGCTTCCCGATCAACGCCGAAATGGCTGGTGAGGAAAGTGGGTGGGCTGCTCGGGCGAAGAGCCTTATGAATTCAGCATTCGATGTTGTCAATCAGCCGTGTTTTGCCCAAGCGCGCAGCGCCCAGCGCGACCAAGCTGCCTGTGGTGTCTTGCGCCGTGGGCGCTTGGAGATCAGCGCGGCGGCGCAGGGTGAGGTAATCCGGTTGCCAGCCGCGGGCTGTGAGCGCGGCAATTGCCGTGGCCTCGTGGGCGGCGAGCTCATTGCCGCCAGCTTGATGCGCTGCGATGAGGGCTTTTAAAGCGAGGGACAGTTGCACAGCCTCCGTGCGCTCGATATCGCTTAAGTAGCCGTTGCGTGAGCTGAGTGCGAGGCCGCTGGCAGCGCGCTCTGTCTCGTGGCCAACGATCTCTATGGGCATGGCCATTTGCTGCACCATGCGCTTAATGACCATGAGTTGCTGATAGTCTTTTTTGCCAAAGATGGCGATGCGCGGCTGCACGATCTGAAAGAGCTTCATCACTACTGTGCTCACACCGACGAAAAATCCGGGGCGAAAATGCCCTTCCAGAATATCAGCCAAGCCGGCAGGCGGATGCACTTTGTAGCCTTGCGGCTCGGGATACATGTCTTTCTCGAGTGGCGCGAACACCACATCACAGCCGGCAGCTTGCAGCATGGCGCAATCGGTCTCAAAAGTGCGCGGGTAGCTGTCAAAGTCCTCGTGGGGGAGGAATTGCAAGCGGTTTACGAAGATGCTGGCCACAGTGGCACTCACTTTGCCTTCGCGTTTTTGCTTGACGGCCAGATTCATGAGCGCAATATGACCGCTGTGCAAATTGCCCATGGTGGGCACGAAAGAAGTGGTTGTTCCTTTGAGCGCCTCGCGCAGTTCATCAACAGTTTTACAAACCTTCATTTCTTCTCCCTCACTTCAAAATACCCAAGCAGAATGCTAAAGCAGCTTACCAAGCATGCTTGGCATTGTCTGGAAACGTACCCGCTTTCACGGCGTTGACATACAAACCAAACGCAGCCTTCACATCGCCTTGCGTGTCTGCTAAGAAATTATGAACAAACTTGGGCATACGCCCAAGATTAATCCCCAGCATGTCGTGTAACACCAGCACCTGCCCTGCGCAGCCTTTGCCAGCGCCGATGCCAATCGTGTGGCAAGTTTTGAGTTCATTGGTGAGCGAGGTAGCCAAAGGCTCGGGCACCATTTCCAGCACGAGCATTTGCGCGCCGGCGTCTTGCAGCTCATGTGCATGGCGGCGCAGCAGGGCAGCGGCTTCATCGCCTTTGCCTTGCACGCGATAGCCGCCAAGTGCATGCACGGTCTGCGGTGTGAGTCCAAGGTGGGCGCAAACCGGAATACCGCGCTCCACGAGAAAATGCACGACCTCCGCCGTCCAACCGCCGCCTTCTAGCTTGACCATGTGCGCACCTCCTTGCATGAGCACAGAGGCGCTGCGCAAGGCTTGCTCTTTACTTTCGTGATAACTGCCAAAGGGTAAGTCGCCGATGAGCCATGTCGTACCGTTGCTGCGCTGCAAGCCACGAAACACGCTTTCGACGTGATAGCGCATCGTCTCCAAGCTCACGCCTACGGTGCTGGGCAATCCTTGGCAAACCATGCCCAGCGAATCACCCACCAAGATGCAATCGACACCCGCTGCATCCATCACGCTGGCAAATGTTGCGTCATAGGCGGTGAGCATGGTGATCTTCTCGCCGCGTGTGCGCATCTCTGCTAGGCGCGGCAGGCTAATGGGTTTGCGTGGCGCGTCAATGCTTTGCTTGCCTGCGCCGTAGACGGCGGTGGTTTCTGGGGCTGTGCTCATGTGTTTTTCGCTTGAAATGCTGAGAAGGCGAAGATAACTTAGTTTTTGGCTTTATGTGGGTTCGCTTGGGGAGATGCATCTAGATATTTTTGTGCTCTTGGCCTGTGATCGGCGCAGTCGTCGCAGCCTCATTCAGGGCCGCTTTTTCAAAAAATTCTTAAATACCGAAACATCTACTAGCCAAGACAAAACCTGCGCAAATTGCTACGATTTTAGTAGCAAATCAACTCGCTGGCGTGTAAGCCAACCGTACATAAATGGGCGCATAGGCCTCTGCTTGCGTGATTTCGATCAGCGTTTCTTTGCCCAGTTCGAGCAAGGCGATGAAGGTGACGACGAGCACTTGTGTGCCTTGGCTTGGGTCAAACAGCTCCTCAAATTCCACAAACTTTCGCCCCTGCAAGCGTCGCAAGACCATACTCATATGCTCGCGCACAGAGAGTTCTTCACGCGAGATTTTGTGATGCTGAATCAGCTTGGCACGCTTCAAAATATCACGCCAAGCTTCTTGTAAATCAAGCACATGCACATCGGGAAATCGCGGCACGAGCGATTGCTCAATCACCACTTGGGCGCGCAGATAATCGCGGCCAAAGGTGGGCAGGCTGTCGATGCGGTGGGCGGCGAGCTTCATTTGCTCGTATTCGAGTAGGCGGCGCACCAGCTCGGCGCGGGGATCTTCGGGCTCTTTGCCGTCTTGCGTTTTCTTCGGTGGCAGCAGCATGCGCGACTTGATTTCAATCAGCATCGCAGCCATCAGCAAATATTCAGCGGCCAGCTCGAGATTCCGTGTGCGAATTTCTTCCACATAACTCAGATATTGCTTCGTCATGCCGGCCATAGGGATATCGAGAATATTGAAATTTTGCTTGCGGATCAGGTAAAGCAAAAGATCAAGCGGGCCTTCAAAAGCTTCTAAAAATACCTCCAGCGCATCCGGCGGGATATACAAATCCTGCGGCATCTTGAACAGAGGCTCGCCATACAGTCGCGCAATAGCCACGTTGTCTAACACGATAGGCATACCCGGCAGATCAGCGGCCGCGGCGGGCAAGACGGCGTTCGCGGACGGCGAGGAAGGCGCTGCTGCGTTATGAGCTAAATCAATCACGGTTCAGATTCGCATGGAAGGGCAAGTCAAGCAAATCGCTCAAGATTTGGTTTGATAAACGTAGGCTTGTTGCTTGATGTTGGCTTGCGTGCTGTCAGCCGTTTGGCTGAGATCCACGTTCTTATCCCAAAGCAGGGCGCGGCCCGCGCGCTGCTCCGCGTCCAGCTCAGGGCGAGCGCGCTTGATATCGGTGATGAAATTCGTCGCCTCAGAACGGTAATCGCCGTTTTTGAGAAACAAATTGGCGAGGAAGGATTTCAGGCTGGGCATGGGGATTACACTGTTTTCTTAGACTCTTCTATTTTACTGGGGCGGACCATGGGATTGACGGTATTTCAAGTACAACTTAAAAAAGGGGTTGTGATGGGCATTTTGGCCAGTTTACTCAGCTTGGTGGGCTGCGATCAGCAGCGCATCCAAGAATTAGAAGAAGGCGTGGCTACTGAGGCTGATGTACGCACCAAATTTGGTGAACCTGAGAAAGTCTGGGAGGGCGCGAACGGCGCACGCATTTTTGAATACAACCGCCAGCCCGCCGGACACCGCAATTACATGATCACGATTGGCACTGACGGCAAAATGAGTGCCCTGCGCCAAGTGCTCACGCCTGAGAATTTTGCCAAAGTGCAGCCCGGCATGATGATGGAAGAGGTGCGCAAAATGCTGGGCAGGCCGATGCGCGTGGTGCCTTATGATCTGAAAAAGGAAACGTATTACAACTGGCGCTATCTCACAGATCAAAACAATACGTCGATGGTTTTCAGTGCAGTGATGGACAGCAATTTAAAAGTGATCCGCACTGAGACGGGGCTCGATCCTGAAGATCCTAAGAATGGCATGACGGGGAAGTGATTTAAAGACAGAAATACCGGACGCAAAAGACGCAGAAGTTGCGCAAAAGGCACAAAAAAGATAGAAGACATTTCAAAAATTTGAATGGCTGTTTGTTTTGATTTTTGTGTGATATGTGTTTACTTTTTTCTTTTTTGCGTCTTTTG
>JANMDE010000307.1:0-3808 GCA_031376105.1 Variovorax sp.
TAGAAAGCCGCTTGGTGCATTGCATGGTCAGCTTCCAAGGCGCAAAGCGCGATAGTTTCACGGCGCGCACCGTGTTCAGCGGCGAGGGCCAAAAGGCCACCGAGATTGAAGATCTGGTGGCTTTTGTGTATGACGAATCGCGCGATCTCGTCATCAAAGTGCCACAAGGTCATAGCGCAGAGAAAGCGGCCTATGCACGCGGCAAACAAGCGTTCTATTTCAAAGGCGGCCCCTATGATTTCTCATGCGCCAGCTGCCACAGTGAAGACGGCAAACGCATCCGCCTGCAAGATTTGCCCAACCTCACCAAGCCAGGCCCTGCGCAAGCGGCCTTCAGCCAGTGGCCTGCGTATCGCGTGAGCCAAGGCGCATTACGCACCATGCAATGGCGCATGTATGACTGCTTTCGCCAGCAGCGTTTTCCAGAGATGCAATATCTCTCGCAAACCTCGGTCGATCTCATCACCTTCATGGGCGTGAACGCCAATGGCGGCAAGATGGCCGCACCTGCCATCAAACGCTGATAGAGAGAAGATTATATGAAAAACAAGCCTCTAGCCCTTATAGAATCAATGAAGTTTGCTATTATTTCAGTAGCATCTGTGTGGCTGCTTTCCAGCTGCTCCACGCTTCCCAGTGCCGAAGAATCGCTGGCTGCCATCAAAAGCAGCTTCAACGAACGCGGCATCGCCAAATTAGATCGCTTAGACCAAACCGACATCCAGCGCCTGTGCTCCGAAGCCAATATGGCTGGCAAAGAAGTTGACAAAAAGCTCGCTGAAAAAGTGCAAACCGCGCTCTACGAGAAAATTCCCTACCCCGCAGATGGCAAATACGTTGGCGATTGGCGAGAAGGCGAGCGCATCGCGCAAAACGGCCGTGGCATGCAGTTCACAGATGCAGCTGGCGTGCCCAATGGCGCTAACTGCTACGCCTGCCACCAAATCAGCCCCGCCGAGATCAGCTACGGCAACCAAGGCCCTTCGCTCCTGAAATACGGCGCAATCCGGCAGGTGAAAGACCCCGATTCCAAAGATTCCTTGCCAATAGTGAAATACACATGGGCCCGCATCTGGAACACCCACAGCGTCAACCTATGCAGCAACATGCCCCGCTTCGGGGATGCCGGCATCTTGACGACCGAGCAAATCAAGCATGTGATGGCTCTGCTGCTCTCGCCGGATTCGCCTGTCAACAAATGATATGAGCAAGCGGGATGTGTCAATTGGCTACGCACTGCGTAGCCAATTGAGTGATTCAGGTCTGTTAGTGCAAACAGCCACTTTTTTTTGTTTGAATATCAAGTATCGGGCAATTGTTCCTTTGCTCTTTATTTGCATTTTGTCAGTTGGCTGTGCAGAAAAAAGAACATACAGCCAAACCTTAGAGCGCAAAGCTTTGATGAGCTTGATATTCGGTGCAGACTACGAATCTGAGCCGAAGGCTTTGGATTTTTCTAATCTCGATAATCCTCAATTTAAGAATAAGTCCAATATCAAGACAACAATCTCTCCTGAATATGTAGTCAAAGTAGACGAGCAGAATGCTGTATTACTAACGCAGGTCAATCCCTACGACAGCGACTGCCATATGTGTCAAGTCGTGCATGGGGCTTACCAATTTCAAAGAGACAAAAAGGGCTGGTATTTGCACACACGGCAGGATGCGATAGTGATGACAGGCGAAAACGGTTTATCAGGTGATACCAGTGTTCACAAATTGTCTGATGGCAGATTTGCTTTGGCAATTGATTCTGGATACTGCGGGCAGGGTTTGTGCACTCGCGCTCTTACTCTAGTCCATCTCTCTAGTTCAGGCGCAAGTCTTATGCTCGATCACTTACCTATTGGTCACGATAACGATGGTGCCTGGGGTGGTTGTTCAGCAATTGATGACATAGAAGACAAGACATACATCGAAAATGAAAAAGGTGAGATTCGTGAATGTCGTCAGATTGTTGGTAAATGGAGGTTAGATAAAAATCAGTTACTCGTTGACTTTTCTGGGCGGGAAACGAACGATAGGCCTATAGGCTGGAGAAAAATTCACACCAGGATCAAACAACGTGTCGTGTATTCCCTGGCAAGCGATAAAGCGGAACGAATCGCTGGGGTGAATCCTTTGTCAAAGCAATAAATCTAAATTCTCTACTCAGCAAGTAGAGAATTGAAAGTGTTAATCATGAACCTCACCCGAAGAGAATTCAGCTCCGTCCTCACCGCCGCCGTAGTCGCAGGCTTCCCCTTGTCGCGCGAGGCGAATGCGCAAGAAGCGCAGCGCCTGTATGACGTACCCAAAACCGGCAATGTGCATTTGCTGCACATGACCGATTGCCATGCGCAGCTCTTGCCGATTTATTTCCGCGAACCCGATGCGAACATTGGCATTGCGGGCATGTGGGGCAAGGTGCCGCATTTGGTGGGTGAGCATTTGTTGAAATATGCGGGGCTCAAAGCGGGTAGCCCCGAGGCGCATGCGCACACATATTTGGATTTTGAGCGGGCGGCACGGCAGTATGGAAAGGTGGGTGGCTTTGCGCATTTGGCCACGTTGGTTAAGCGGTTAAAAGCGAGCCGCCCAGGCGCGCTGCTGCTGGATGGCGGCGACACGTGGCAAGGCAGCGCCACAGCCTTGTGGACGAATGGGCAAGACATGGTCGATGCGGCCAAGCTGCTCGGCGTGGATGTGATGACGGCGCATTGGGAATTCACGCTGGGCGAAGAGCGCGTCAAGCAGATCATCGAGAAAGATTTCGCTGGCACGGGAACGGGGAGCAGTGGCTCGCATCGCATCGATTTCATCGCGCAAAACGTCAAAACCAGAGATTTCGAAGACCCGGTGTTCAAGCCTTTCGTCATCAAAGAAATGAATGGCGCAAAAGTCGCCATCATCGGTCAGGCGTTTCCCTACACGCCGATTGCAAACCCAAGCTGGCAAGTCCCAAACTGGACGTTTGGTATTCAAGAGGCCGAGCTGCAAAAACAGGTGAACGAGGCCAAGGCGCAAGGCGCGCAAGCCGTGGTTTTGCTCAGCCACAACGGCATGGATGTCGATTTGAAGCTGGCAGGCCGCGTGACGGGCATTGACGCGATTCTGGGCGGCCACACGCATGATGGCGTGCCCAAGCCCACTCTTGTTTCGCGCACGGATGGGCAAACGCTGGTCACCAATGCTGGCAGCAATGGCAAATTCCTTGGCGTGCTGGATATTGATGTGAGCCAAGGCAAGGTCAAGGCCGTGAACTATCGGCTTTTGCCGATTTTTGCCAACATGCTCCCCGCAGACCGCGAAATGCAGGCCTACATCGACAAAGTGCGCGCGCCCTTCAAGGCGAAGCTGGAAGAGCCGCTGGCCATCACCGAAGGCATGCTCTACCGAAGAGGAAATTTCGCAGGCAGTGTGGATCAAGTCATCATGGATGCGCTGATGCAGGTGCGTGGCGCGGAGATTGCGTTTTCCCCTGGTTTCCGCTGGGGCACATCGCTCTTGCCCGGCCAAACCATCACCCGCGAGCATGTGATGGACCAAACGGCGATCACGTATCCGTGGACAACGCTTTCCGACATCAAAGGCGACATGCTCAAAATCATATTGGAAGACGTGTGCGACAACCTCTTCAACCCCGATCCTTACTACCAACAAGGCGGCGATATGGTGCGCGTGGCCGGCATGAGCTACACCTGCGCGCCGGGCGCGAAAAGCGGCGAGCGCATCTCCGATATGCGGCTCAAAGGCCAGCTCATTGACCCCAACAAAACCTACAAAGTTGCAGGCTGGGCGCCGGTGCAGGAAGCCAGCAAAAACGCGG
>JANMDE010000339.1:0-3437 GCA_031376105.1 Variovorax sp.
TCGCGGCAATCGGGGTAACCGGAAAAATCGGTTTCGCAGACACCGGTGACGAGTACATCGGTGTCTCTGCGGTAGGCCAGCGCGGCAGCCAGTGTGAGAAAGAGCAGATTGCGGCCGGGCACGAAGGTGTTGGGCAGGCCGGTAGCTTCCATTTTGAAGGCCACATCGCGCGTGAGCGAAGTCTCGCTTACCTGCCCGAGCACGTTGACATCCAGCACATGGTCTTCACCCAGCTTGGCCGCCCACTGCGGATACTGCGCCTTGATCTCACGCAATACGACAAGGCGGGCTTCCAGCTCCACGCGGTGACGTTGCCCGTAATCAAAGCCAATGGTTTCCACGCGTGGGAAACGCTGCAAAGCCCAAGCCAAGCAAGTGGTGGAATCTTGCCCGCCTGAAAACAGCACCAGGGCGGCTTGGCGGGTGGGTGGGATGATGACACTCATGGCTTGATTATCCGTTGCTTCAACACGTGGTTTTGCCTATCATTGCCAGCTATGCCTAAGCCTTCTATCCCAGCCGTCCCTGCCAAAACCCAATTTGCCGATTACTGCTGCGATTTGCTCGCCACGCAAGGCGCGTGTGTGCCCAAGCGCATGTTTGGCGGCTGGGGGATTTCCACCGAGGGGCTGACGATCGCCATCATTGCGGATTTGGGCGGCGGTGACAAGCTCTGGCTCAAGGCCGATGACGCCGCTCGCAGCCAGTTTGAGGCGGCGGGCTGCGAGCGCTTCACTTTTCAGATGAAAGACAGACTCGCGTCCATGGGCTACTACACCGCCCCCGAAGAAGCGATGGATTCTCAAGAGGCCATGCGGCCTTGGGCGCAGTTGGCGCTCGAATGCGCGCTTCGCGCCCGAGCCGCCAAGCCAGCGGCCAAACCCCAAATCGCTGGACGTGCGCCGTCAAGCAAAGCGCCTACCAAACGCGCCGCAGCAAAAAAGCCAGCGGCGAAAGCGGCACGCAAATCGCCCCAAGCCTGACCGACGGCCAGACGCTGCGACGCCGGCGCGCTGGGGCTGAAGTTTGGCGCAAGCGCTCGCGCTTTCGGAATACGTATCGGTACCGGGTCCCAGTCGAGATACACAGTCTCAATCTCTGCCGATGCGCCGGGCTTACGCATGGGCTCAATCACCACATGACTTCCCTTCGCGGCTTGAAGCGATTGGCCGGCATGCAAAAAGTGATCTGTACCGTCACCCAGCGTGACCCAGGCCGTACCGCAAGTGATGCGTAGCTCGCTCCTCACCTCAGGATGAAGCGCCAAGGCTCGCGCCGGAGCGATGACAAAGGCGCCGGCTCGTGCAGCGATGCAAGCGGTGGATGAGATTGATGCGATTTGCGACATAATTTTCTCCTTCAATGGGAGTCAATCATGCACCCTAATGCGGGTACAAGTCCAATGAATTCGCACTGCACTATTCATTCTCTAAGCGCATTAATAGTTGATCCGATTGCTATACTTTCAAACCCATCCGCGCACCCACCCAGCAGGGTGACCAAAGAGAAGCTGATATCACCGTCGCACTCGTCACCGTTTTATTGCTGGCGGCAGTGGCATTTGTTTTGCGGCCATGACGCGCCGCAGCCGATCAGGGTAGTCGGTGATGATGCCGTTGACACCCCACTCGATCAAGCGTTGCATATCCGCTTCCTCGTTCACCGTCCATGGAACGACGCTTAGCTTGAGTGCCTGAGCCGCTTTGACCTTGGCCTCGGTGACATCTCGCGCATTGGGCGACCAAACGCGTGCGCCGATGGCTGCGAGAAGCGCGGATACCGAGCCCCCGTGGTCATCGACATCAAAGCCGGCAAGCCAAGGCGATTTTCCTGGTTTGCCTGCCTGCACCGTGTCGCCTGCGCCCTGTTCGGTCGTGAGATAAACCGTCGCAATTTCCGGGGCTTCGCGCTCGGCGATGCGTAGGGTGCGCCAGTCAAACGATTGAATTGTTGTGCGATCCGTGAGCTTAGCGCGACGAATGTCGGCGATCAATGCGCGAACAAAAGGCTCGGGCGCGAGCGTCTCGTTGGGTGCGTTGGGCGAGAGCTTGGTTTCAATATTGAAGCGAATGTGCGTTGCGCCCCGGGCGTTGACCCGATCAAACACTTCGCCAAGCGTAGGGATGCGCTCACCGTCTCGGGGCACCTGTGCGGAGAATGTTTTGGCGTAAGCGCTATCGGGTCGCAAGCGCCCCACGTCATATCGCTTGAGCTCGGCGAGCGTGAGCGCGCTCACTGTGATGTCTTTGTTCTCGATCCATATACCCGCTGCGTCGCGTGTAATCTCAGTGTTGAGCTTTCGATCATGGAGCACCACAACAACGCCGTCTTGGGTGACGCCCACATCGAACTCCAGCGTTGTAACGCCTAGGCTCATCGCGGCATCAAATGCCGTCAACGTGTTTTCCGGAGCGAGTCCGCGTGCGCCGCGATGCCCCTGTAAGTCGAAGCTGGGCGAGGCGCAACCAGCAAGCAGCGCTACGCTCAGTGCGGCGAAGATTGATGCGATTTTAGACATGGTTTTCTCCTTCGATAGAAATCAATGATACCCCGCAACACGGTTGCAGGCTCAAGAAAATAGCGCTAAACTATTCATTCATTAAACGCATGAATAGGTGATTCACATGCTGCATTCCCAAACCCATTTGCGCACTCGCCCCATCGGCGCGGGCAACTTGCGCGCCTTTGAAGCCGTTGCACGCCACTTGAATTTCCGCGCTGCCGCCGAGGAAATGGCGCTCACGCAAAGCGCCGTATCGAGGCAGATTCAGTCGTTGGAAGAAGAGGTTGGCACCAGTCTCTTCAATCGGCACACCCGCAGCGTAGAAATGACGGCCGCTGGCATGGCCTTGCTCGGCTCGGTCGCGCCCAGCCTTGAGCGCATAGACAGCAGCGTGCGCCAGATTCGCACCAGTGTTGGCAGAAAGCATGTGGCGCTCACCACTTTTGCGTCTTTTGCATCAATGTGGCTGATCCCGCGCCTTGAAGAGTTTCAAAAGACTGAGCCGGGTATCGATTTCCGCATTGATGCGTCAGACGTATCTGTCGACATGGAAACGGCTGATGTGGATGTAGCCCTGCGCTATGGCCCCGCGCGCAGCATGCCTACACACGCCATTCGCCTGTTTGGAGAGCAGCTCACGCCCGCCGCTAGCCCCTGGCTTTTGAAAAGCGAAGGCAAGATCAAGAGTCCGCTTGACTTTGCCAACTTCACCCTGATTGAGGCGGGCGATGCCCACAGCACGCATTTGGAATGGCTCACTTGGCGTCGCTGGTTTGATCGCCAAGCCGAGAGCAGCCCGCAAGACAAGCGCTTAGCCAAGATCGCGCCAAAGCGCTGGCTCTATTTCAACTACGCCTATCAAATGGCGCAAGCGGCCTTGAGCGGCCAAGGTGTGGTGCTCGCGCGCACGCCGCTGGTGGCCGAGCAACTCGCC
>JANMDE010000378.1:0-3510 GCA_031376105.1 Variovorax sp.
AGCCTGCGCTGCACATCACGCGTGGCCTGCTGATGGTCATCACCACGGTGCTTGGCTTCACCAGCCTGCGCTACGTACCCGTGGCTGATTTCACAGCGATTGCGATGCTCACGCCCCTCGTCGTCACGCTCGCCTCCACCCGATTGCTGGGCGAGCATGTGCCGCCGCTACGCTGGCTGCTGGCTGCGGGCGGTTTTGCCGGTGTACTCATCATCATTCGTCCGTTTTCTCACAACTTTCAACCCGCTGTGCTGCTGGTTTTTGCGCTCGTCATCACCGGCGCTGCTTTTCAGATTTTGACAGCGCACATGATGCGCACCGAGAGCGCCAGCCACACGCATTTATCCAGCGGCATCACCGGTTTCATCGTGATGAGCTGCGCCCTGCCCTTTTTCTGGCAAGCGCTGCCGCTGCGTATCTGGGGCTTGATTCTGATCGTCGGTTTTGCCGCGTCGACCGGGCATTTGCTGCTCAACATGGCCTTCCAGCGCGTGAGTGCCTCCGTGGCCACGCCCTATCTTTACGCGCAAATGGGTTTTGCTGCCCTTGGTGGCTGGCTCGTTTTTGGCCGCGTGCCGGATGCTTACAGTTGGCTGGGCATGGCACTGGTGGCCGCCTGCGGCGTGCTAAATGCTTGGCTCACGATTCTCCAAAGTAGGCTCAGCCATTCCAACGCTGCATCGCCCTAAAGCAAATGCCAAAATCAAGCCATGGCACAGTATTTTGAAATCCATCCCGACAACCCGCAAGAGCGCCTCTTGCGGCAAGCCGCTGAACTGCTCAAAAAAGGCGGCATTGCCGCGCTGCCCACCGACTCCAGCTACGCTCTGGCCTGCCATTTAGACGACAAAGCCGCCGCCGATGCCCTGCGCCGCATTCGGGGCGTAGACGACAAACATCACCTCACGCTGCTGTGCCGTGATTTAAAAGAGCTTGCCACCTACGCCCGGGTCGACAACGCCCAGTTTCGTCTCATCAAAGCAGGCACTCCCGGGCCCTTCACCTTCATTTTGGAAGCCACCAAAGAAGTGCCGCGCCGCCTATCGCATCCCAAGCGCCTCACGATTGGCCTGCGCGTGCCCGAGCATCGCACCTTGCAAGCCCTGTTAGAAATTCATGGCGCGCCGCTCTTGGCCACCACCCTGATCCCCCCCGGCGAGACCGAGCCGCTCAACGATCCCCAAGACATCCGTAACCGCTTTGAAAAACTCATCGCCTGCGTGCTTGATGCAGGCGCGTGTGCCAGCGAGCCCACAACCGTGGTGGATTTAACTGGCGACACCCCCGAAATCGTGCGCCTAGGGCGCGGAGACCCCACCATTCTGGGGTTATGAATTCAGGCAGCCGCGCACAAGTCTGAGACAATCAGTGCGTGGACTTCAATAACATCATTCAAACCGTACTCATCTACGCCCTGCCCGTGATCTTTGCGATCACGATCCATGAGGCGGCGCATGCCTATGCCGCGCTGTATTTTGGCGATAAAACCGCCTACAGCCTGGGGCGCGTTACGCTCAACCCCATCAAACACATCGATCCGATTGGCACGATTGCGATGCCGCTGCTGCTGTATTTCGCCACGGGCGGCAGCTTCTTGTTTGGCTATGCCAAGCCTGTCCCGGTGCATTTCAGTGCCTTACGAAACCCGCGCCGCGATACCGTCTGGGTGGTCTTCGCTGGCCCTGGCTCTAATTTGCTTCAAGCCATGCTATGGGGAATCTTGTTTTATGTGTTGCAAATCATCGGATTGGATGAGAAATTCTTCCTCGCCATGTGCAAAGCTGGCATGCTGGTGAATGTAGTGATGTTTGTGTTCAACCTCTTTCCTGTGCCGCCGCTGGATGGCGGACGCATTGCCGTGGCGCTGTTGCCGTACCGTTTTTCCCAGCCCCTCTCGCGCCTTGAGCCTTATGGCTTTTTTATCGTGATGGCTTTGGTGATCAGTGGTATCGCTAGCACGATCTGGATGCGCCCTTTGATGAACTTGACTTATGGCTTGCTTGACATCGTGCTCACGCCCCTGCGCTTGATCGCCAACTGAGCTCCTGCATAACATGACCGACAAAAAACGTGTTCTCTCCGGCATGCGCCCCACCGGCGCTTTGCATCTGGGCCACTACCATGGCGCTCTGAAAAACTGGACTCGCCTGCAATCCGAGATGGATTGCTACTATTTCGTGGCCGATTGGCACGCCCTGACCACCCATTATGAAAATCCCGATGTGATTGAAGCCTCGGTCTATGAAATGGTGATTGACTGGCTGGCCACCGGCATTGATCCCGAGCAATGCACCATCTTTCTGCAAAGTCGCCTTCCTGAGCACGCCGAGCTGTTCACGCTGCTTGCCATGGGCACGCCGATCTCATGGCTTGAGCGCGTCCCGACCTACAAAGACCAGCAACTGCAACTCAAAGACAAAGACCTTTCCACCTACGGCTTTTTGGGCTACCCGCTCCTGCAAGCTGCCGACATTTTGATCTACAAAGCGCATTACGTGCCCGTGGGTGAAGACCAAGCCAGCCACGTGGAGCTGACACGCGAAGCTGCGCGTCGATTTAACGATCTTTATGGCCGCAGAAAAAACGATGACGCCAAAATAGAAGCGATTTTGGCCAGCCTGCCCAAGGACGATGCCCGTTACATCAAAAGCATGGCCAAAAAGCGCACCGAGCAAGGCGATGCCACCGTACTCGAAAAGCTCCCCGGCTTCCTCGCCAAATTCGAGGGCATGAGCTTAGACGAGAAAGCCCTGCTCACATCGTTCGTCTCGGGCAAAGGCAAAGTGGTGTTGATTGAACCGGATGTCTTGCTGACCAATGCCAGTAAGCTGCCCGGCTTGGATGGCCGTAAGATGAGCAAAAGCTATGGCAACGCGATTGGCATCCGCGAAGATGCAATGAGCATCACGAAAAAAATCCGTGAAATGCCCACTGACCCAGCGCGCGTGAAGCTCTCTGACAAAGGCGATCCTGCCAAATGCCCAGTTTGGCAGTTTCACCTCATCTATTCCGATGAGAATCGCAAGAAATGGGTGACGGAGGGCTGCACGACGGCAGGCATTGGTTGCATAGAATGTAAAAAAACGATCAGCGATGCAATTCTTGCTGAACAGCAACCGATGTTGGACCGTGCTAGGCCTTTCGTCTCGAATCCCGCCCGTGTTCGTGAAATCGTAGATACTGGCTGTAAGAAGGCGCAAATCACTGCTCAACAGACGATGGTGGATGTGCGCAAGGCCATGGGTTTGAATTATTAAGCAATAGAAAAAGAAAGTTTTCATGCGGATTTTTGTTGTCGATGACCACCCCCTGATGCGTGAAGCCGTGGTCATGCTATTTCGGCGAATTGCACCTGAAGCCACCATCGTTGAGCTCGATCGCTTGAGCCCGGTGGCGGCCAAGGTGGAAGAGCTTGGCATGCCTGATTTGCTTTGCCTTGATTTGAAGCTGCCAGACACACATGGGGTCTCAGGTGTGCGGGAAATGCGCACGCTGTTTCCGCATGTACCG
>JANMDE010000399.1:0-1668 GCA_031376105.1 Variovorax sp.
GGCGTGATTGGGCCGTTTTTTAACGATGAATTCGGCGATGTGTTTGGCGTGATGTATGCGCTCAAAACGGATGGCTTCACACCTGCGCAAAGCAAAGAGTTTGCCGATAGCGTTAGGCAGCAGCTTTTGCGGGTGAAAGATGTCTCGAAGGTGGAACTGTTTGGCCAGCAAGATGAAAAGCTGTATGTAGAAATTTCACAAAAACGCCTGGCGCAGCTTGGGCTTGACATGAGTGCGGTGATTGCGCAGCTGAATGCGCAAAATGCAGTGGAGCCAGCGGGCGTGATCACCACGCCGCTTGATGTGTTGCAAGTGCGAGTCGGCGGGCAGTTTAACGATATTGAGCAGCTCAAAGCCATGCCGATTCGCTCCGCCGGCGCGGCCAGTGCCAATGCGCCGCAAATTCGCTTGGGTGATATTGCCGATATTCGCCGCGGCTACATTGATCCCGCGCAAGTGAAGGTGCGCACCACAGATTTTGACAACAAAGGCAAATTGAGCAGCCAAGAAGTGATTGTGCTCGGTGTGAGCATGGCCAAGGGTGGCGACATCATTGCTTTGGGCAAAGCGCTGAGCGTGGCCACCGAGCGTATTGAAAAAACGCTGCCGCTGGGCGCAGAGCTGGAGCAGATTCAAGATCAGCCCCGCGCTGTGAGTAAATCTGTGAATGAATTCGTGGCGGTGTTGATTGAGGCGGTGGTGATTGTGTTGGCTGTGAGCTTTCTGGCTTTGGGCTTTCACAGCCGTGGCAAAAGCGTGCCATTGCGCAGACGCTATTACTTAGATATCCGACCTGGCTTGGTGGTGGGCATCACGATTCCGCTGGTGTTGGCCGTCACATTTTTGGCGATGTGGTATTTCAACATTGGCCTGCACAAAATCTCGCTCGGCTCGCTCATCATTGCGCTCGGCCTGCTGGTCGACGACGCGATCATTGCGGTGGAGATGATGGTGCGCAAAATGGAAGAGGGCTACGACAAAGTGCGCGCCGCCACCTTTGCCTATGAGCTCACGGCCATGCCCATGCTCACAGGCACGCTGATCACCGCTGTGGGATTTTTGCCGATAGGTATTGCGAAATCGCTCACCGGGGAATACACCTTTGCGATTTTCGGCGTGACCGTGATTGCGCTCTTGATCAGCTGGGTGGTGTCGGTGTATTTTGTGCCTTATCTAGGCTTGCTGATTCTGAAACACAAGCAAGATCAGGCTATGCGCAATGTCGATGGGCATCATGAGGCGGGGGGCGCAGACCATCAAGAGCATTTCGACACGCCGTTTTACAACACCTTCCGCCGCATGGTGAATTGGGCCGTGTTACACCGATGGATCACGATTGGCGCCACTGTGCTCACCTTTGCTTTGGGCATTGTGGGCATGGGTAAGGTGCAGCAGCAATTCTTCCCAGATTCTTCGCGGCCTGAGATTTTGGTGGACTTGTGGTTCCCCGAGGGCACGGCGTTGCAGGCCAATGAAGCGGTGGTCAAGCGCCTAGAGCAGCGCCTAATGCAAGAGCCCGGTATGGTGAGCGTGAACACTTGGGTGGGCTCGGGTGTGCCACGCTTTTATCTGCCGATGGATCAAATCTTCCCGCAGACCAATGTGAGCCAAATGATTGTGTTGCCGCAAGATTTGAAGGCGCGCGAAGTGC
The DNA here is from genome assembly GCA_031376105.1 of Variovorax sp. Lineage (GTDB taxonomy): Bacteria > Pseudomonadota > Gammaproteobacteria > Burkholderiales > Burkholderiaceae_C > JANMDU01. Next base: position 1,652 of record JANMDE010000399.1, read on the forward strand.
TGCGCTTGAAATTACCC
>JANMDE010000440.1:0-2770 GCA_031376105.1 Variovorax sp.
AAGACGCCTGGATTGCAGAATCCGCCCCGCAGTGCGGCTACTGCCAATCCGGCCAGATGATGGCCGCTGCTGTGGTGATCAAAGATGCCCGCAGCCCCATGACGCGCGAGCAAGCGCTAGAGCGTATGGCCGGTAATGTCTGCCGCTGCGGCACTTACAACCAGATCGCCGCCGCTGTGGTGCGCGCTCAGAAAACATTGGCTTGAAGCAGGAGAACACCATGAACACTCTTCAACTCTCGCGCCGCAGTTTCATCGTTGGCACAGGCGCTGGTGCGCTTGGCATCAGCTTCGGCGCGATGGATTTCGCTCAAGCACAGGCAGCGCCTTTCACACCCATCGCTTGGGTCACGATCGCTGCTGACAACACCGCCACCATCTACTCCGCAGCTTCTGAAATGGGGCAAGGCACCATGACATCCCTGCCAGCCGTGGTGGCTGATCATATGGAGCTCGATTGGAGCAAAGTGCGCGTGCAGCATGCGCCCCCAGATGCCAAGCGCTTTGGCAACCCGCGTTTTGGCGGCGGCATGATCACCGGCGCATCGCGCACCGTCACAGGCTATTACGAGCCGCTGAGCCTGGCTGGTTTGCAGGGCAAGCTCGTGATGCTGGGCGCCGCCGCTGCCCAGTGGAATGTGCCCGTCTCCGAGCTGCGCGCAGAAAACAGCATGGTGATTCATGGCGCAACGAACCGCCGCATCAGCTATGGCGATTTGGCCAAGACAGCCAGCGCCCCAGCAGAGCTGCCCAAGGTCGAAAAAACCATGCTCAAGCCGATGGCGCAGTTCAAGCTGATTGGTAAAGATGTGCCGCGCGTTGATCTGGCCGCCAAGACCAATGGCACGGCCGTATATGGCATTGATGTGCGCCTGCCCGGCATGCTCTATGCCAGCTTGCTCAGCGCACCCGTTCAAGGCGAAAAAGCCGAGAAGGTGGACGATGCAGCCGCCAAAGCTGTGCCCGGCGTGAAAGCCGTGGTGACGATTCCCACAGGCGTGGCCGTCGTGGCAGATTCGTTTCACACTGCACGCAAAGCACGCGATTTGTTGAAAGTGGAATGGAGCAATGCAGCCAAGGGTCGCAAATACGATTCTGATGCCGCCATCAAAGAGTATGTCGCTCGCGCTGAGAATTTGGCCGATGCAGGAGTGACGTTTCATGCCCACGGCGATGCCGCCAAAGAAATCGCGGGTGCAGCTCGCAGTTTTAAAGCCACCTACACCACCGAGCACGTCGCGCAATTCACGATGGAGCCGATGAACACCACGGCTAGAGTCGATGGCGACAAGATTGAGCTTTGGACACCTTCGCAAACGGTGGGCTTCGTGGTGGGCGGCGTGGCGGCTGCTGGCGGCTTCAAGCCTGAGAACATCAAGGTCAACATCACGCTGCTGGGCGGTGGCTATGGCCGCCGGGTGGAAGCGGAATATGCGGTGGATGCCGCGCTGATCGCCAAGGCTGTGCCCGGCGTGCCCGTGCAAATGATCTGGACGCGCGAAGACGACTTCACCCGCGCCAAACCGCGCCCAGCCACAGCGCAGCATTTGATCGCTGCCGTGAATGCGCAAGGCAAAATCGTGGGCTTGCAGCATCGTGTGGTGGCCGAGCAAATCTATGCCCGTCTGCTGCCCGGCGCTTTCCGCGCCAGCGGCAACAAAGACTCCCCAGTCATGGAATTTGCCGATGGCGTGTATGACATTGCTGGCCATCATGTGCAGCAAATGATCGAAGATCGCGGTATCGCCTGCAGCTTCTGGCGCGGCGTGGGCGCAGGTTATGTGAAATTCGGCATTGAAACGATGATGGACGAAGTGGCCGTGGCCACCAACCAAGACCCGCTGCAAATGCGCATCGAGCTGTGCAACAAATCGCCGCGTGCGCAAGCGGTGCTCCGCGAAGTGGCTGCCATGTCCAATTGGAGCGGCAATCGCGCCAGTGGCCGCGCGCTTGGGCTTGCGTTTTCTGACGCTTGGGGCACGTTTTGCGCCATGGTGGTGGATGTGTCGCTCAACCAAGGCCGCCCGGTCGTTCACAACGTCTGGGCAGCGGTTGATTGCGGCCATCCGCTCAGCCCGAAAAACATCCAAACCCAAATCGAAGGCAGCGCCATCTTTGGCCTGTCAGCCGCTTTGGGCGAAAAACTCAGCTACAAAGCTGGTGAGCCGCAGCAAAAAAATCTGGGTGCCTACAACCTCCTGCGTGCCAACCAAGCACCTGTGGTCACCGTGAAAGTCATTCCCACGGACAACTACCCTGGCGGTGTCGGCGAGGTCGGCCTGCCGCCGATCGCCCCTGCGCTGGCCAATGCGATTGCTCGGTTGAATGGCGGTAAGCGCCTGCGAAGCCTGCCGTTTCCTGAGCGGGTGACGTAAGCTTTTCGTCGACTGATCGGTCTAGCTTACGGGAGTGCTGCATGGCTGCAGCACTGTCACAGCTTACTTTTTTGATGCGCGTAATTCATTGAGGTCAATCAATTGGGTTCTGACCCCAATTAATTCTGACCCCAATTAATTCCGCCCGTGTCAATCCAAATGCATCACATCAAAACGATGTCATAGTGCTCTTGCACCATCGTGCTTTCCGATTGCAATGAAATCGGCTTGCCGATGAAGTCAGACAAACCGGCCAAATGCTGGCTTTCTTCGTCGAGGAAGAGCTCAATCACCTGTGGCGCGGCTATCACGCGAAATTCTTTGGGGTTGAACTGCCTGGCCTCGCGCAAAATTTCGCGCAAGATGTCGTAAGCCACCGAGCGAGGCGTTTTCACG
>JANMDE010000453.1:0-8282 GCA_031376105.1 Variovorax sp.
GTGCAGTAGCGGTAGGGTAAAAGCAGCGGTTTTGCCCGTGCCGGTTTGTGCGCCACCGAGCAGATCGGTACCCGCCATCACGAGTGGAATCGCTTGCGCTTGAATGGGGGTGGGCGAGGTGTAACCCTCTTCGTGAACGGCCTTCAGAAGGGCAGGGGCCAAGCCCAGATCATCAAATGTCATTAGAAAATTGTTTCAAAACAAACCCGATGCGGTTTCAGATCGATATCGGGTGTTTGCGTCAGCTACCAAAACAGTAGCGAGAAGGGCTGGAATCCTATCGACGCGGAAGGGATTTCAGTGGCCAGCATTGCGCTGACTAGGCGTGTATTGTCTCACGAAAGCAATCAGCGCTATTTGCGACACTTGGCGTACACATCCAGCGCATCTTGATGCAGCGTGGTTTGCACGTCCATCAAGCCGAGCACCGAATGGAAAAGGTGGTCATGGGTGATGCGGGCGTTGGTGCTTTGTTGTAAGCAAGTTATGTCAAGGCGCTGATTGGCAACGAACTCGGGGGAAAACCAATTGAGCCAAGGAATTCTCTTTTGCTCATTGGGTGCAATGGCATAAGGCAAGCCATGCAAATAAATGCCCTTTTCGCCGAGCGATTCACCATGGTCGGATACATAAATCATCGCGCTTTGAGTTGTTTTATCTTGGGCTTTGAGCCAACCGATGCTTGAGGAAAGCAGATGATCTGTGTAGAGCAGGGTGTTATCGTAGCTGTTGGTGATTTGTTCGCGGCTGCATTGAGATAGGTTGTTGGTGAGGCATTCGGGCTGGAATTTTCTGAACGCATCGGGCACACGCTTGTAATACGCGGGGCCATGGCTGCCCATTTGATGGAACACCACCACCACGCCTTTCGCGCGTTTCTCAGCCGGTAGCGCGGCGATGCGTGCGTCGAGCTCATGGAGCATGATGAGATCATGGCATTCGCCACTGCTGCAATACGCGGGCACTTTCGAGCCGAGTGTGTTGGCATTCGGGATGCGATCACACACGCCTTTGCAGCCCGATTGGTTGTCGATCCAGAGCACAGCAAGACCTGCGCGTTGCAATACGTCGAGCAAGCTCTCATAGCGTGCCTTGCTGTCTTCAAAGGCTTCTTTGCCAAGGTGACTGAACATGCATGGCAGGCTGGCGGCGGTATTCGTGCCGCAGCTCCATGCATCTTTCCAATACACGAAGGGTTCCGTTTGCGAGAGAGCTCTGAGCTGCGGCGTCGTCTCGCGCGCATAGCCGTTGAAAGAGAAATTAGCAGACCGCGCTGTCTCGCCCACCACGATCATCAGCAAATATGGCTTTTTGCCTGCCGCATAGCTCGCACCCAGCTTGGCGTCTTGGCCAATGCTCTGCAAGGGCTGCGGGCCGTGGCGCAAGGGCTGAGTGGCAATTTGCCCGATGGCATAGAGTGAATTGACAGGGTTGATGAGGAAGCGCACATGCTTGTGATTGCGCATGAGCGATGAAAAACCTTGGAAGGAAACGAGAATAGCCGTTATCAATAGGGCAAAGCATGCTATCAAAATAAGAGCATTTCGAAGCAGTTGCTTACGCCAACCGAGATGCTGCACGCTTTGCCGCCAGAGCCAAATGATGGGCAGTCCAGCGACAATAAACAGTGTTAAGAATAGGCGTGTATTGAGCAGATCACGCGTTTCACGCGGGTCGGTTTGCATCACGTTGATCATCATCGTGTCGTCAATCACCACACCATAGCTCAGCATGAAATGCAGGCCAAGCGCGGTGGCGATCAATAGAAAGATCAGCACGGGCTTGATGCTGCGCCGCCAAGCCAAGAGTGCGGTCAGCGCCACCAAAGCCGCGCCAGCGAAGAGTGCGAGGCAAACCGCTACCCAAATGTCTGTACCCGTTTGCAAGCGGCCAATTTTTGACAAATCAGCCCAAAGCGCGGCATTGCCCACCGTGGCAATCCAGGCGCTGATGATGAGCAGCAGTGTGGCTGGGTTGCGCCCGGTTCGGCTGTCAGCGCCTTCAAATTGGCTTTTGGAGTAAGGCATGGGACTACTCATTCAAGCGCCTGCAGCTCGGCTAAAGTGTTGGCATTGGAAAAAGCCCGTGGGTCGTCGGAGGCTGTGTCAAAGGCCACATGCACCACGCGATGCTGCGCTGTCCATTGGTCAATTTTACGACCACCCCCTTGCATGAAGGTCGCCAAGCTTTCCATCAAACTGGCTTTGAGCAAGCAAAATACGGGCTGCGCTCGCGTGCGCATGCGGCCAGCATCGTCAGCCTCTGGGGCGCTTGCCACAGCGATCTCTGCATCTTGACTGTCTAGCGACTTCATCATGCGCTGCGCCAAATCGAGGGGAAACAGCGGCGTATCGCAAGGCACCGTCAGCAAATAGGCTGATTCGCAGCGCTCCAGCCCCGTCAGAAAGCCTGCGAGTGGCCCGGCAAACTCATCCAGCGAAGCATCTGGCCAAACGGACACCCCCATCGACTCATACGCCGACAAATTGCGATTGGCATTGACCATGCTCTCCACAATCAAGCCGCCTTCTTGCATTTGCAAACGCATCAGCGCATGCATCACCAGCGGCATGCCCCTGAAATTCTGCAGCCCTTTGTCCACGCCGCCCATACGCGAACCTCGGCCTCCGGCTAAAACAATGGCAGTGATGGTTTGCATGGGTGTCTTCCTGTGAATCAACCGCGTGATTGTGCCTTGAGAAACTCTTCCCACAAGCTCTCTACGGGTTGATTGAATGAGCGATCAAACGCATCTTGAAACCCCATACCAATATGCAGGCGGCTCATGAGTGCGTCAAACTCAGATGTCTTTTGCTCTTTCAAATACTTCACAAACAACGCAGCTTGGCGATAAAACAAGCGATGGGGCAGGTTGAAATGCGTGGCGGTTTTCTGGGTGAATGGCAGGCTGGCCATGTCGGGCGTGAAATGCTTCCCAGCTTTGAAGGCTGCCAAGACCTCTTCTTGCCCCACGCCTTCCGCCCCACCACCATCGGACACCATCACCGCCAGCCCTTCGGCAAACCAAGGCGGGATGCGCGTGGCCTTGAACATGCCCATACGCTGCTGAAGCAACACATGCGATAGCTCGTGAGTCAAGATGGCGGGCACAGTGTCTGGCTCTGCGCCTAAGCGCGGCGAGAGCGATAAATCCCCGCGAAACGCGCAAGCGCGTGACATCGGCGGGCAAGCGCCTCGGCTGGAATATTCCGCCTCCGACGCAAATACGTAAATGCTGAAGGGTTTGTCGATGGATGCGCCCTGCGCTTCTTGCATCAGCTTGATGGCCTGCGGGAGCACTTGCACTACGCGCTGCGCAAATGCCTCTGCACCGGGCTGCGCGAGCACACGCGGGTCAGCAGTGGCCGCAAAACCCGATTTCGGCAGCAAAGTTGCCGTGACAGCATTGCGAATCAACGGGCTGGCTGCAAAGAAAGCGATGATCAGAATGATGCTCACACGCAGGAGCATCTTCCAAGGTGAATCCCACAACTTCACCCGCTTCAACCCCCGATATAACTCATCTCCACCTTGCGTGCGCCGGTGGAGTTGTCTGGCGCGAGTTCGCTACGCAGTTGGGAATAGCGGTCATCGCGGCGCTGCCAGATGTGGCCGATTGCGCTCAAGATATCTTCATCGCTTGCGCCGCCACGAATGAGGCTGCGCAGGTCGTGGCCTTGGCTTGCGAAGAGGCAAAGATACAGCTTGCCGTCGGTGGACAGGCGGGCTCGGTTGCAATCGCCGCAGAAGGCTTGAGTGACGCTGCTGATCAGGCCGATTTCGCCAAATGCGGGATCATGCTTGCCGCTTGCATCGGCATATCCCCAGCGCTCAGCGGTTTCGCCCGGAGCGCTAGCGCCTAGTTGCGTCAAAGGCAGCTCGGCATGAATGCGCCGCATAACCTCGCGCGAGGGGAGCACTTCGTTCATGCGCCAGCCATTCGTTGCGCCCACATCCATGTATTCGATGAAGCGCAGTGTCACGCCGCTGCCTTTGAAATGTTGCGCCATGGGCAAGATTTCTTGATCATTCGTGCCGCGCTTAACGACCATGTTGACCTTGATGCTTGTGAAGCCGACGTTTTGCGCCTCTTCAATGCCTGCGAGCACATCGGCCACCGGAAAATCCACGTCATTCATACTGCGGAAAATTGCGTCATCCAGGCCATCTAGGCTCACGGTGAGCCGCTTCAAGCCAGCTTCTTTTAGGCTCCGAGCTTTCTTCTTGAGCAAGCTGGCGTTAGTGGTGAGCGTGATGTCTAGCGGTTCGCCATCGGGTGTATCGATCGCGGCCAGCATATTGATCAAAACTTCGAGATTCTTGCGCAGCAGCGGCTCGCCGCCCGTGAGGCGCAGCTTACGCACGCCATGCGCCACGAAGAGGCGTGCGGTGCGCGTGATTTCCTCAAATGAGAGAAGGGAGGTTTGCGGCAAATAGGGGTAGTCTTTATCAAACACCTCTTTCGGCATGCAATAGGCGCAGCGAAAGTTGCAACGATCCGTGACGCTGATGCGCAAATCGCGGAGGGGTCGACCCAGCGTGTCGGCGAGCAAGCCATTGGCGACAATTTTTTGCGCAGGAATGCTCGCCTTGAACGCATCAAGGCGCTGATCGTAAAGGGGAATGACGCGCTCAGACATAGCTTGATTATGTGCGCGAAATCGCGGCTGGATCGTCAGGGTTTGAGCGCAGATGGCGGAGCTGGCTTCGCCTGCTGGCCAACGCATTCAGGCGATCTCCGGATTTTTTGATTCAGACTGAATCCAATTGCCGCGCGCAGGCGTATGTTTAGCAGGCAGCCAAACAAAGCCGCCGCTTCCATCCCTTTCGCATCAAGGATTTCATCATGACACTTCCCGCTGTATCCCACCGCCTCAACCTTGCTTTACGCCCTGTTTTACGCCCCGCTGCCATGACGATCGCCGCTTTGGCTTTGGCCGCCTGCGCCGGTTTGCCCAGTGAGCCGATGGGCGAAGCGCGTGCCGAGAAGGCGGTGGCCGTGACGGCTTCGCATCAGCTCATCAAATTTAATGCGGGCCAGCCGCAGAAAATCCTCTCCAGCATGGCGATCAAAGGCTTGGCCGCTGGCGAGACGATTTTGGGTATGGATTACCGCGTCTCCAAAGACACGCTGTATGCGCTGGGCAGCAGCGGGCGGCTCTACACCTTGAACGAAGATACCGCGCAACTCACCCCCGTGGGCGCAGCGCCCTTCGCGGTGAAGCTTGATGGCACGATGTTTGGCTTTGATTTCAACCCCACGGTTGATCGCATTCGCGTGATCAGCAACACATCGCAAAACCTGCGCCTGCACCCCGACACCGGCGCTGTGGTGGATAGCAATCCCAATGTCGAAGGCGTGCAAATTGACGGCCCGCTGGCCTATGCCGCCAGTGATGCCAACGCCGGCAAAAGGCCCAGTGTGGTCGGCGCGGCATACAGCTACAACAAAGCCGACACGAAAATCACCACCAATTTCGCCCTCGATGCCGCCACCGGCTCGCTCGTGACGCAAGGCTCTCGCGAGGGCGTGACGCCGGCCATTTCCCCCAACACCGGCCAACTGCTCACCGTGGGCAAACTGGGCGTGAATTTTGAAGATGCGGCTTTTGATATTCAAGCGTTGAGCGACGTGGCTTTTGCCGCACTTTCAGGCAAAGAGCTGCGCGGCACACGTTGGTACACCCTCGATTTGAAAACCGGCGCAGCCCGCTTCATCGGCACGATTGGCAGTGGCGAGAGCATCCGCGCGATGGCTTTGGAGCCCTGATGATTTGAATGCGTTTTGTGAGCTGCTTTAAGCTTGACACTCAAGGCTTCAGGGCAGCTTGCACCGCACTCACCAAGGGCGCAGACAAAGGCTCGATCGCTGAATCAAAGCTCTGCACCTGGCCTTTGGCGTTGATCAAATATTTGTGAAAATTCCAGCCGGGCGCTTTGCCCGAGCTGGCTGCGAGCTTGGCAAACAGCGGATCTTTGCCAATCGGCATTTCCAGCTTGCTGCCCACCGTGAAGCTCACGCCAAAATTCATTTGGCAAAACTGCGCAATCTCTTTGTTGGAGCCTGATTCTTGGCTGCCAAAATCGTTAGCCGGAATGCCCACCACCAGCAAGCCCTGCGCTTTAAAGCGCTGATGGAGCTTCTCCAAGCCCTCATACTGCGGCGTGAACCCACATTGGCTGGCCGTGTTCACCACCAGCACGGCTTTGGCAGCCTTTGCATCCAACTTGCATAAATCAAACGCCTTGCCGCCAATCAGCGGCTGCACTGGATAACTCGCCAAACCTGCGCACAGGCTAGAGGCTTGGGCTGCGCCGCCAGCGGCCATCAGCGCAATGAAGACTAGTTTTTTAAGCATGAGAGCAGTCTACGCCTCGATCAATAAACTTGCAGGGGCAGGGTGCAACTAACCCCCCGAACGCTTTACCGTATGCCCCAGCTTTTGCAGCGCCGCCACCACCGTGGCCACATGATCGCCCTGCACCTCAATCACCCCATCTTTCACCGTACCCCCCGAGCCGCAGGCGGCCTTGAGCTGCTTACCCAAAGCCAACAGCGCCGCGCCATCCATCGCGAGCCCGCGCACGACAGTGACGCTCTTGCCGCCACGGCCTTTGCTGTCTTTGGACACCCGCACAACCCCATCGCTTGCAGCCAAAGCTTTTGCTGCGCTGGCTTGCACTTTGGAAAGGCAAACGCACTGTGCCAACGCTTTGCTGCAGTCTGGGCAGATGCGGCCAGTTTCAGTGGAGTAGACCAAACGGGAGGAGAGCATACAGCGAAAATGTAAAGATGGTGGAGTCAATATGATATTGATTGAATAGCGACTTGCTTACATTTGTGCCGGCTAGAGGTTCTTTATCGCAAAATTCTCTTGGTACAAACTTACTACAATCTTTGTTAACTTAGATAACCAAGCATCATGCAATTTGAATCTCGGTACCTGTTGTTCAGACGCGCACCTCTGCTAGGCTGCAAATCTAAACTTTCAAATTCTGAATGTCGCGCTTAATTTCTTCTAGGTGAGCTGAAATCGTTGCTAATTGCTGATTTATGCGTCGATCAGCGGCATCGCCGAGCATTCCTTTGGCGACGAACTCAATAGGCTTGGTAATAATTTTAGGAGCTCCCAACAATTCCATTCCTTCTGTAGTGGCCGTGATCGCTGTTCCTATTGAGTGCCGTGCGGCACTTGTTATTGATCGTTTAATGGATGCGCCTTTAAGGGCGGAAAAGAATTCATCAATGTGTTGCTGTGTTTGGCATTTCAGATATTCGTCGAGGAGCGTACCGTAGCTATTGAGTGCTTTAATTTGAAATAGCAAAGAAGACTTTAAAACTCTGGATCGGGCAAGTAATTCAGACAGGCCGATTGCAGCTAAGAATCGTTCTACGTTTAGTGTCTGGTAAACAAGTATCTCGTCAGCGTCTACGGCACTAACTCCCGACGCGTTCGCCTTTCTGTAGCAAGTTCGAATCAGGTTATATAGGTTGGCATACTCTTTTCTGTTAATCAATGACAAAGTTGATGTGAGTTCAAAAGTTTGTAAAAACTCAGTGTTATTGACCTTGGCAATGACTTTCGAAGCTGTTCGTTCAAATAGAAAAATATCTGTTTTCTCAATATCTTTGAGGTGACTTAGCAGACCTTTTCGAAACGAAGCAGGTACATTGGTTGTACGTTTAACAATTTGTGCTCCGAAAAGACTCTTGTCCAACTTTTCCGCTATTGCCGAAGCATTATTTAAGGCGTAGGCTTGTCTTTCTGGATTTCTTGCATTCACTCCGCGCAGCAGAAAATTGCGACTTAAAAAGTAATCTACATACGAGGTATCGCTTTGTATAAAACTATAAACAGGATCACTGGTATTTAAACCATTCCGTCGAAACGCCTCAAATAAATTTAAATAAGCAGAAAATACTCGCTTATTTTTTAGTGGTGAAGACCCCTGAATGAGTACTTGGTCGCAAATTAATCCGTAAATGAATAAGTAGCGAAGCACTTGTTCTTCACTGAAAGGAACTCCGTTTGTTCGCAACTCTAATTCACCGTCAGGTGCTATATCTAGTTTGCCTAAATATACTTTCCGCATAGTCAATACCGTGTATTTTATATTTTGAACGATAGATCGGATAAACGACGCTAATTCACTAATCCCGAAAATTATTAAACGACAGCGGAATATCCGCCATGTCTTTCTTGATCATGGCCATGGCGGCTTGTAGGTCGTCGCGCTTGGCGCCCGTCACGCGAACGGCATCGCCTTGGATGCTGGCTTGG
>JANMDE010000462.1:0-15607 GCA_031376105.1 Variovorax sp.
CGGTAACCATTTCGTCATGGGCGGCCTCACGCCGGCTGACAGCCCTTTCCTGCGTAAGCCAGAATTGCTCGCGAGCTTGCTGAGCACTTGGCACAACCACCCCAGCCTGAGCTATTTGTTCAGCGGCATGTTCATCGGGCCGACCAGCCAAGCGCCGCGTGTTGACGAGGCCCGCAACGATCAAGTCTATGAGCTTGAAATTGCTTTGAACGAGATCGCCCGAGCCAGTGCAAAAGCCAAGAAAGATGCCGCTGAGGAAGCCATGCCGCCTTGGTTGATTGATCGCACGTTGCGTAATATTTTGGTGGATGTCACGGGTAACACCCATCGCAGTGAGTTTTGTATCGACAAACTGTATTCGCCAGACTCCGCAACAGGCCGCCTCGGTCTGCTCGAATTGCGCTCCTTTGAAATGCCGCCGCATGCGCGCATGAGCGTGGTGCAACAGTTGCTGCTGCGCGCATTCATTGCGCACTATTGGCAGCAGCCCAGAGTCACCCCACTGACCCGCTGGGGCACTCAGTTGCACGACAAATTCTTGCTCCCCCATTTTGTGTGGCAAGACGTGCTGGAGGTTGTGGCTGAGCTCAATGAAGCAGGGTATGCGTTTGATCCAGCTTGGTTTGCTCCGCATTTTGAGTTTCGCTTTCCCACCATAGGCACACTGCCCGTCGCGGGCATGGAGCTTAAGCTGCGCACCGCCTTAGAGCCTTGGCATGTGATGGGGGAAGAAGGTGCGCCAGGCGGTATGGCGCGCAGCGTGGACTCGTCGTTAGAGCGGATTGAAGTTCTTGTTCGTAACTTCAACCCATCTCGCTATTGCGTCGCGGTCAATGGCCACGCGCTGCCCATGCAGGCAACGGGTGTGGCGGCGGAGTTTGTGGCGGGTGTGCGTTATCTCGCTTGGAAGCCGTATTCCGCTTTGCACCCTAGCATTGGTGTGCATGTGCCTTTGGTCTTTGATGTGATCGATACCTGGGCGCATCGCGCCGTGGGGGGCTGCCAGTACCATGTGGCGCATCCCGGCGGGCTCAGCTATGAAAGCTTCCCCGTCAATGCCAACGAGGCTGAAAGCCGCCGCCTGAATCGCTTTGTGCCGATGGGGCACACACCCGGGGAGCAAACAGAGATTGCTGCTGCGCTTCGCGGCACGTCCCCCGTAGGTAGCTCAGAATTCCCTTACACGCTGGATCTGCGTCGCTTTGGTGGTGCTGACCGTTGATTCGCAGAGACTGAGGACAGATCTCTCGGCATGAGAAAATAGGTTTCAAAATTTATTCTTACATGTGAATACTGTTGATCCATCCCTCTTTTCTAGGGTGTCTCTGTCTGCCAGCCTGAGTCATTCCACGGCCGGGCAGCGCTGTGTAGATGCGTTCGCAAGTCCAAGCGCCAACGGGCATTTTGATGAACTTCATGGCATGGCATTTGATGCTGAGCAGTCTTCATTTCAAGCGCCTTTGATGCCTTTATGGGATCAGTTTTTTGAGGCGCTGAGTGCGAACACCTTAGAGCAGCTGAATAAAAAACAAGCTGAACTGAATCAGCAGATCAAGAGCAACGGCGTGACCTACAACGTCTATGCCCAGGTCGATTCAGCAACCGGCGCTGTCAGGCCTTGGGCGCTCGATGTATTTCCTTTTTTATTGAGCTGTCCAGAGTGGCAAGCGATTGAAGCTGGGGTGTTGCAGCGCGCGCGCGTGCTTGAAGGCATCATGGCCGATGTCTATGGCTCTCAGCAGTTGCTCAAAAACGCGCTATTGCCTGCTGCGCTCACGCAAGGCCATCGAGGCTATTTGCGCGGCATGCATGGCGCACAAGTGGCGGGCGGGCGCTATTTGCACGTGGCAGCCTTTGATATTGCGCGCTCACCAGCCGGTCAGTGGTGGGTGGTGTCACAACGCACGCAAGCGCCTTCGGGTCTGGGCTATTTGCTTGAAAATCGTAGCATCATCTCGCGCTTGTTTGATGGCGCTTTCAAAAGTGCGCAAGTTCATCCCCTGACAGCAACCTACCAATCGCTCATAGCCACCATGCGAAGCATGAGCTCCGGCGGTGCGCAGGCACATATCGCGCTGCTCACACCCGGCCCCTACAGCGAAACTTACTTTGAACATGCTTACTTAGCGCGTCAGCTGGGCCTAACTTTGGTCGAGGGCGCTGATTTGACAGTGCGCAACCAAAAGCTGTATCTAAAAACGCTTCATGGGCTAGAGCCGATTCACGGCCTGCTCAAGCGGCTTGACGATGTGTTTCTTGATCCCCTTGAGTTGCGCTCAGATTCAACCCTTGGCGTGCCCGGCTTGCTGCAGTGCATTCGCGCGGGTAACGTGCTGGTGGCCAATGCGCCAGGCTCAGAATTTTTGGAGTCGCCAGCGCTGCTGGGCTTTATGCCGGGCATCGCGCAGGCTCTCTTGGGGGAACCTTTGCTGATGTCAGCGCTGCCCACTTGGTGGTGCGGCGAGCGCGCGGCCTTAGATTCTGTGTTGCCGCGCATTGGCAAAAGCGTGGTCAAGCCAAGCTATCCCAGCGAGACAGGGCAGCCGCATTTTGAAGCGATGCTCGGCAAGTATTTGAATGAAAATCAGCGTGACGCGCTGGCCGGGCGCATGCTGCGCGCCGGCAATGCTTACACGGTTCAAAGCTACATGCCTTTGTCGCAAATGCCAACCTGGCAAGCAGGCCGAATTGTGCCCAAGAGCGCCATGCTCCGCGTGTATGCCGTCTCGGATGGTCCCACGGGCTGGCGCGTGTTACCCGGGGGGCTGATGCGCATTGCCGCACAGGGCCAGGAGGTTGCCTCCATGCAAAGCGGCGGCAGCAGCGCGGATGTATGGGTCTGCGGCAGTGCGAATGCAACTGTATCGCCAGACGTGCCCCCGCGCCAAGCCGTGACTTCTGACAGACGCTTGGTGACTAGCCGATCGGCCGAGAATTTGTTTTGGCTGGGCCGCTACTCTGAGCGTACCGAATGTGCTTTGCACACGGCGCAGCATGTTTTGAGCTATCTCTCGTCCATGCAGGATGCGCCGGCCGACCCTGCCATGCAGCATTGGTTGGGCAAGCTGGCCTTGCTAAATGCATTAGTGATTCCGAGCGTGCCCAGCTTGGCGCAATCGCCGCGCGTCTTCGAGCGCTCCTTGCTGGCTGCTTTGGGCGATACGGAATCTAGCTGCAGTGTGGGCTTCAATCTTCTAGCCTTGCGCAACTCGTCATTCAATGTGCGAGCACGCTTGTCGCAAGAGCAGTGGGATGTGATCGTGCAATCTGAACAAGATTTCGCTGAGCAAAGCAAGGGCTTGATGAGCGGCGGCCTGTATTCCATGCAAGATGCCATGGATTTGCTGGCAGCAACGCGCGTCAAGCTGTCTGCCATCAACGGCGCACAAACCGATCGTATGACGCGTGACGATGGTTGGCGCTTGCTCAGCGCGGGCCGCTTGCTAGAGCGGTTGCAGTTTTTGGCATCCAGCTTATTGGCTGGCTTAGAGCACGGCACGCTGGCTTTTACAGCCAGCGAAGCCGCCAACAGCCACCTCGCTGGCTACGACGCGATGCTCGCATTGTTTGACAGCACCACCACCTTCAGAGCCCATCATGGCAATCGCCAAGATGTGGCGGCGCTGCTTGAGACGGTGTTGCTAGATCAAGACAACCCGCGCTCTTTGGCCTGGGTCACCAAGACACTGCGTGGCCGCTTGGCCAAACTATCGGGCGACGCGCCGCAAGACCAATGCGCACTCTCTTTAATGCTGCCCGACGCTAGCCAATGGCAACTCACAGACATGATGCATGTCGATGCACAAGGTCAACCCACTGCATTGATCGCGCTGCTTGCGCAATGCATGCAGGTGGTGTCTCAGGTGGCGCAAGCGATTGGCGCGCAGTATTTCACACACGCTCACTTCAGTGAAAACAGTGTCGGGACGTAAGATGCAAATTGAAGTGACGCATCTGACGCGCTACCGGTATCAACCCAGCGTGGCGCATGCGCAGCATGTGTCTTATCTCACGCCGCTGCAAGGCGACCATCAAAAACTGCTCAGCCATCGCTTGGAGATCGTTCCGCCGCCGAATGAATGTGTGTCGCGCACCGATCTGTTTGGGAACACGCGCACCTTTTTTTCTATTCATGCCGACCACACTGTTTTGAGCGTCACCGCCCGCAGCGTGGTGGCCACATCGCTCAAGCCCGCCGTGCTGAGCCCCATTTTGTGGGAGGCGGCGCAAGAATGCTTTCGCTACCAGGCGCATGCGCCTTACCACCCGGCATCAGAATTCATCTTTGCCTCGCCCTATGTGCCGATCCACGCAGATTTTCTCAACTACGCCTTGCCCAGCTTCTCACCACAAACGACCTTGCTCGCTTGCGCATTTGATCTGATGAATCGGATTCATCAAGATTTTGCCTACGAAACCAACAGCACCCAAGCGCACACCACCGCGCTAGAGGCACTGACGCAAAGGCGCGGTGTTTGCCAAGACTTTGCACACATCATGGTGGCCTGCTGGCGTGCGATGGGTTTGCCGGCCAGGTATGTGAGCGGCTATTTGCTCACGCACCCGCCACAGGGGCAGCCGCGCTTGGTAGGCTGCGATGCATCGCACGCGTGGGCTTCTGTTTTCATACCTCGGCTCGCTGACGATGGCGCGGCCCTGCAAGGCGCAGGCCAATGGCTCGACTTTGACCCCACCAACAATCGAAATGCCGGTGAAGACTACGTCAGTTTAGCCACAGGTCGCGACTTTGCCGATGTATCACCCTTGCGGGGCGTGATTCTGGGGGGCGCGGGGCATGTGATGGATGTCGAAGTCACCGTGACTCCGCAGCCGGTCTAGCGCATCGGCCAAGCTAACTGTTCGTGCCGCCGAGGTAATTGCAGGGCCAAATCTGCCTTCAAAACGTCCCGGGAAAGCTGCCGCCGTCGATCAAAATATTCTGGCCGTTGATATAACCCGCATACTGGCTGCACAAAAACGCGCAAGTTTTGCCAAACTCCTCGGCGTTTCCGAGACGTTTACCAGGCAATTGCGCGATGCGGGCGGCTTTGACTTCTTCTGCCGTTTTTCCGCTTTTGGCAGCTTGAGTGGCAAAGTTGCTGGCCAAGCGGTCGGTATCGAAGATGCCCGGGAGCAAGTTGTTGATCGTCACGCCTTGGGCGGCCAGGCTAGAGCGGGCGACGCCTGCAACAAAGCCGGTCAGGCCGCTGCGCGCGCCGTTACTCAAACCCAGAATGTCGATCGGTGATTTCACCGCACTGCTGGTGATATTGACGACCCGGCCAAAGCCGCGAGCGGCCATGCCATCGACCGTGGCTTTGATCAGTTCAATCGGGGTGAGCATATTGGCATCCAGCGCGGCCAGCCAAGTATCGCGATCCCAAGTGCGAAAATCACCAGCAGGCGGGCCGCCAGCATTGGTGACGACGATGTCAAAATCTTTGCGCAAAGCGAAGATCTGCTCACGGCCAGCGAACGTGGTGATATCGGCTGCCACAGTCAGGATTTCTGGGACTTTTCGGCCATTCGCCCCTAAAGAATCTACACACTTTGCTCTTAAATTAGTAGCGCTCAGTTCTAAGGCCTCTCGCCCACGCGAGACCATCACCACGTTCACGCCTTCCAGCGCCAGCGCCGCCGCGCAGCCGTAGCCCAACCCCTTGCTCGCGCCGCCGACCAAGGCCCAGCGGCCCGCAATGCCCATATCCATGATGTGTTTCCTATGTTGTAAGTTGGCTCAGAAGCATGGATGATACGCAAACACGCTTTTTCTTTAAATAAGGCTTGAATACCCAAGCTGATCATGCCATAATTAATCATTAGCGAACCATTAGTTCGTCAGTGAATCAAATTAACATGAATTCTCATCTGGATTCTTTGAAGCATCGCCGTGTGTTGATCACCGGCGCGGCGCGTGGCTTGGGCGAATCCTTTGCGCGTGCTTGCGTGAAAGCGGGTGCACGCGTGGTGCTGGCCGATGTGCAGGTTGAGCGCGGCGAGATTTTGGCCAAAGAACTGGGCGATGGCGCCTATTTTGTGAATATGGATGTGGCCAACCGTGCGTCGGTGAATGCGGGTGTGGCGAAGGCCGTGCAATGGCTGGGCGGCTTGGATGGCGTGATCAACAACGCCGCCATCACAAATTCCGGCGGCAAGATGATGAACGAGCTGGCCGAAGAGATGTTTGATCGCGTGATGCAGGTCAACATCAAAGGGGTCTGGCTGGTCACCGCGGCGGCGCATCCGTATCTCAAAGCCGCTGTAGAAAACGGCGGCACAGCCAGCGTACTCAATATTGCCTCCGACACGGCGCTGTGGGGCGCACCGCGCCTGATGGCGTATGTGGCCAGCAAAGGCGCGGTGATCAGCATGACGCGCAGCATGGCGCGTGAGTTGGGTCAAGATGGCATCAGCGTGAACGCGATTGCACCGGGTTTGGTGGTGGGCGAATCGACCGAGTATGTGCCCCAAGCGCGGCATGAGCAATATTTAGAAGGCCGTGCGATTCAGCGAGAACAAACACCCCAAGACTGCACCGATGCCGCCCTGTTTTTACTGAGCAGCGGCGCTGGCTTTGTGACGGGTCAAGTGCTACCGGTCAACGGTGGCTACGTAATGAACTAAGGAGTCAAGATGCAAGCTGCAAATGATGCAACTTTCAACGAGCGCGGTTTGCTTGATGCCGCAATTGCCCCCGAGGCGCAAATTCAGCAAGGCATGTTGCCGCAAGCGGGGCAAAATTTTGAACAATGGCTCGAATCGCGGGTAGCGCGCTTTGCCACCCGCCGCTATGACTGGGATGCGCTTAAATTCCAAGCCGATTACGACCCAAAATACCGCCGTGCACAGATGCGCTATGTGGGCACAGGCGGCGCAGGCGTGGCAGCCGATGCCAACACCGTGCCCGCAGGCCACTTCACTTTTTCCACGATGGTGATTCCGGCCAAGCATGAGGGCCCGAGCCACATCCATTACGATGTGGAAGAAATTTTCTTCCTGTTGCGTGGCACGCTCAAAGTGGTTTGCGAAAAGCGCGATGCGGCGGGTGCTGTCACGGACCGCTGGGAAACGGTTTTGAAAGAGCGCGATCTCATCAGTGTGCCGCCCGGCGTGTACCGTGAAGAAATTAACATCGGCGATGAAGATGCGCTGATGTGCGTGATGCTGGGCGGCGCTACGCCCATCCGCCCGGTCTACCCGCCCGGTTCGCCGCTCTCGCAACTCAAGCGATAGAACACCATGACCTTGCTTGAACAACTGCAGAATATGCCCAGCCAAGGCATCGCGCTGCCTTGGCAAGGCTTCGTTCGCTATCGGGATTCGCAATGCATGGGGGTCAGATCCCCATCCATTTCCGAAGATCAGAAGGCCAATGAGGACCAGTCTGCAGCGCAGGCTGTCCCTTTGGTTTTGTTGCACGGCATCGGCTCCGGCTCCGGCAGTTGGTTGCATCAATTGAAGGATGCCAGCTTGGGCCGCGTATTGGCTTGGGATGCGCCGGGCTATGCCGACAGTTCTGCGCTCAAAATGCAAGAGCCCGCAGCCACAGACTATGCGCGGGTGCTCTGGGCTTGGCTGGACGCTTTAAATATTCAAGACGTGCATCTCGTTGGGCATTCTTTGGGCTGCATCATGGCCGCCGCCGCCGCGCGTTTGCAGCCGGGCCGCGTCAAAGCGCTCACCCTGCTGGCCCCTGCGCGAGGCTATGGCACAGCGCCAGAGGCGGTTCGAAAAGGCAAGCGAGACGAGCGGCTGCAAGCGATGGCGCAATTGGGCTTGCAAACCATGGCCGAGCAGCGTGCGCCGCGTCTGCTGTCAAAGCATGCCCATGCCGAGCAGATTGCTTTGGCCGTGCACATGATGAGCCATCTCAACGAAGGTGGCTATACCCAAGCCACACATATGCTTAGCCACGCCGATATTCGCGCCGATTTGCAAGCGTTCCGCCAAGTCAGCGATGCGCCTGTGCAAGTGGCTTGTGGTGATGAAGACGTCATCACGCCGCCACAGGCCTGCCAAGATTTGGCGCAATTCGTCAAAGCGCCATACACGTCCCTTCCTGGTGCAGGGCATGTTTGCGCATTGGAAGCGCATGCTTATGTCGCCGAGAAACTTCGCACGAGATCGTAGAGAAAACGCAATGACTGACCCCTCCCAACTCACAGACGATAAGGCCGATGGCTTGTCACGCTATACCGTGCCGGCGTTGGCACGCGGCCTCGAGATTCTGAGTTACTTTACCCAAGAGCGGCGCATACTGTCTGGCGCCCAGTTGGCCAAAATGGCAAAACTGCCGCGCGCCAGCGTGTTTCGCATGCTGCAAACGCTAGAGCAGGCAGGCTTTGTAGAGCGAGTGGGCGAGCCGGGCACGCATCCGAGCTATCGCCTCGGTGTTGCGGTATTGCGCTTAGGTTTTGAATTTCTGGCGTCGATGGAGCTGACAGAGCAAGGTCGCCCTGTGATAGAGGCGCTCTCCGATGCTTGCGGCTATTCGTCGCATGTGGTGGTGCGCGATGGACGCGATGTGGTGTTTGTGGCCAAAGCGCTGGGCAGACAAGCCACTTTCCATGCCATTCAAGTGGGCGCGCGGTTGCCCGCCCATGCCACCGTGCTAGGGCGTGTGCTGATGGTGGGCAAGAGCTTGACCGAGATCGAGCAGCTCTACCAACATCACCCGATGAAAAGCTACACCGCGACCACACCCTGCACTCCCCAAGCTTTGAAGGCGGTGATAGACGAAACAGCCGCCGCAGGCTATGCCGTGAGCCAAGGCGGCTTTGAATCGGGTATCTCCACCGTGGCGGCGCCGGTGTATAACGGCGACAAACAACTGTGCGCTGCCATCAGCGTGGCGGTGTTGTCATCGCGCATTCCAGACGAAAAATTACCCGACATCGTTGCGCAAGTGCGCGAAGCCGCCCGCACCCTCACCTGGCGGCTTCAACACACCTCGGGATACAGCGTATGAGCGACAGTCCCATTGATCTGCGTGTGAATACAGGTGAAATTGTTGCCCGTTTCCTCGAATCGGAAGGCGTGAAACTTGCTTTTGGCGTGATTTCCATCCACAACATGCCGATGCTCGATGCCTTTTATCGGCGCGGCAAGATTCGCTTCGTTTCTGCGCGAGGCGAGGCGGGCGCTTGCAATATGGCCGATGCAGCGGCGCGCGTGAGCGGCACGATCGGCGTGGTCGTCACCAGCACCGGCACAGGCTCAGGCAATGCAGCGGGCGCCTTGGTGGAAGCCATGACGGCGGGCACGCCCTTGTTGCACTTAACCGGGCAGATTGATTCTGAATGGATCGACAAAAACTGGGGCTTCATCCATGAGCACCCTGATCAATTGGGCATGCTGCGTGCGGTGGGCAAAGGTGCGTTTCGCATCAATTCGCCAGCGGAGGCATGGGATGTGTTGCAACGCGCCGCCATCCTAGCCCGCACGCCGCCTTGCGGCCCAGTGAGCGTAGAGATTTCGATTGATGTGCAGCAAGCATTTTTAGAAGAAAAAAGCCTTTTTGCCCAAATAGAATCTATACAGTTAGCTACTAATTTAGTAGTAAAAAAGCAACCCAATCCAGAGCAAATTGCCCAACTGGCGCAGCAGCTGCGGCAAACCAAGCGTCCGCTGCTGTGGCTTGGCGGCGGTGCGCGCGCCGCCGTAGCGCAGGTGCAGCGCCTCGTTGGCATGGGCATTGGCGTGGTCACCTCCGTGCAAGGGCGCGGCATCATTGCAGAAGATCATCCTGCCACGCTGGGCGCATTCAATTTGCAGCGTGCCAGCGCTGCGCTGTATCAGCGCTGTGATGCGTTGGTCATCGCCGGCTCGCGTCTGCGCAGCAACGAAACCATGAAATACAAGCTGGCGCTGCCGGCAAAGAGATTCCGCATCGATGCCAATCCGGCGGTGCGCGAGCAGGCCTATGCCTGCGAGCAATTCATCGAAGCTGATGTCGCTTTGGGGCTTGCTGCCTTGGCCGATGCTTTGACGGGCTACCAAGCCGAGACCACTTGGTTTGCTGAAATTCAAGCGGCACGCCAAGCGGCAGAGGCGCAGGTCGATGCGACTTTGGCGCGTTATGTGGAATTGAAAAACGCGCTCAATAGCGTGGTGCAAGCGCAGTTGCAGGGCGAGTGCATTTGGGCACGCGACATCACCCTGAGCAACACGATGTGGGGCAACCGCAGCTTGGTGCTGCGGCATCCGCGCGCTGGCGTTCACGCTTTAGGTGGCGGTATTGGGCAAGGCTTGCAAATGGGCATTGGCGCGGCAGTTGCAGCCGAGGTTTACAAAGAACAAAGGCCAGTTGCACCAATAAATCGTGCAAAGTCAGCTATTAAAACAATAGCGCTGGTGGGTGATGGTGGCCTCATGCTGAACGTCGGCGAGCTGGCCTGCGCGGCGCAAGAGCAAGCCGATCTGCTGGTGATTTTGATGAACGATGGCGGCTACGGCGTGATCAAGAATATTCAAGATGCAGATTACGGCAGTCGGCATTGTTATGTGGATTTGCACACGCCGGATTTCGCGCAGCTGTGCGCGAGTCTGGGCGTGAAGCATTTCAAAAGCAGTGATCCTGCTCAAATTGAAGCGCAGCTGGTGCAAGCCTTGCAAGGCCGTGGCCCCACCGTGCTAGAAATCGACATGAAGGCTTGGGGGCCGTTCAACGAAAAATTTGCTGGGCCGCAGAGGAAGCTTTGAATCGTCATGCGTACCTTTGCCAAACCCACCCCACGCCTGGACGTTTGCCTGATTGGCTTCGGCGCGATCGGGCAGAGCTTGGTGGTGCGGCTGGCCTCGCATCCGCGTCTGCGCGTCTCGCACGTGGTGGTGAGGCCAGAGCGTATCTTGCAAGTACAGGCGCAGCTGGGCGAGGGCACTGTGGCGGTCAGCGAAGTGCCTTCCCGTGCCAAGCTCGTGCTCGAATGCGCAGGCCACGGCGCTTTGCTGGCGCATGTGTTGCCAGCTTTGCAGCGCGGTATCGAATGCGCTGTGCTGTCTGTGGGCGCTTTGTCGGAGCAGGGCTTGCCCGAGAAATTAGCGCATGCGGCGCAAGAGGGCGGTGCGCAAGTGCATTTGCTGCCCGGCGCGATCGGCGGGATCGACGCGATTGCCGCAGCCAAGCAAGCCGGTTTAAGCCATGTGCGCTACATAGGCCGAAAGCCGCCTCTGGCCTGGCGCGGCACGCCTGCTGAGCAGCATTTTGACCTTGTAGCCCTTACAAAATCAGCAAAGTTCGCTATTATTTTTGAAGATTCTGCGCGTGAAGCGGCAATGCAGTATCCGAAAAACGCCAACGTCGCCGCCACCGTGTCTTTGGCAGGCCTAGGCCTCGATGCCACGCAAGTGCGCCTGATCGCGGATGGCACGCAAACCGAGAACGTGCATGAAATTGAGCTTTCTGGCGCGTTTGGCAGTATGAAGATCGAAATGCGCAACCAGCCCTTGCCGGACAACCCAAAAACCTCGATGCTGACGGTGTTGTCGGCGCTGCGGTTTTTAGATAACTGCGTGGCGGATGTGGTTGTTTGAGGAGGGGCTGATGATCATGAATACGGAACGCCGAAAACACAGAAAGACGCAAAAAGCACAGAAACCCGCAAAACAGTCTTTTGAACTTTTCTGTTTTTTCTCAGTTTTTTCTGTACTTTCTGTGTTCCTCTCCACAAGAACGCCATGACCCACCCGACCCATATAAAAACCTATTTCGCAGGCCAATGGCGTGATGCCAGTGGTCCGCTCTACACCACGGAATACCCAGCCAATGGTGAGGTTGTCGCTCAACTTCATGCCGCCACCGTGCAAGATGTCGATGAGGCCGTGCGCTTTGCCGATGCTGCTCGCCAAAAACCTGATTGGGCGAATTTATTGCCGCATCAGCGCGCAGCGATCCTGCACAAAATCGCTGTACTGATTCGTGAATCAGCCGAAGACCTAGCGATGTTGCAAAGGCTTGACAATGGCAAACCGGTAAAAGAATGCCGCGCCCTCGTGGCCAGCGCAGCAGGCACGTTTCAATATTTCGCTGCGGTCTGCGAGACCTTTGAAAGCCCCGTCACGCCGCAGCGCGGTGACTTTCTCACCATGAGTTTGCATCAGCCTCTCGGTGTGGTGGGCGCGATCACGCCGTGGAATTCGCCGATTGCCAGCGAGGCGCAAAAAATCGCGCCGGCGCTGGCAGCGGGTTGCGCGATTGTCATCAAACCAGCTGAAATCACGCCGCGCTTGGGCGTTGAGTTGGCGCGTATCGCCAGCGAAGCGGGTTTGCCGCCCGGCATTTTGAGCGTCTTGCCCGGCAAGGGCTCGGTGGTAGGCGATGCGCTCATTCGGCACCCACTTGTCAAGCGAATTGCGTTCACCGGCGGCACAAATGTGGGCCTGGGCATTGCCGAGCTGGCGGCGAAAAAGCTCATGCCTGTGTCGCTGGAATTGGGCGGTAAATCGCCAACCATCGTGTGTGCAGATGCCGATGTGGATCATGCCGTGGCTGGGGTGATTTATGGCATTTTCTCCAGCAGCGGCGAGAGCTGCGTGGCGGGTTCGCGCGCTTTCGTGCATGTGAGCGTGTATGAGGAATTCAAGCGGCGTTTGGTCAGCGCTGCCAATAGCCTGCGCGTCGGCGATCCGGCGCTGGAATCCACTCACATGGGCCCGCTCATTTCCAAAGCGCATCGTGATAGCGTGGAACGCTACGTGGCGTTGGGTTTGGAAGAGGGCGGCAAGTTGCTGTGTGGCGGCAAACGTCCGTCAGACCCGTCGCTGAGCAATGGTTACTACCACGAGCCCACGATTTTTGAAGGCTTGCCCAACACCAGCCGCACCTGCCGCGAAGAAATCTTCGGCCCCGTGCTTTGCTTGCTGCCTTGGGAAAATGAAGCCGACCTCATTGCGCAAGCCAATGACAACGACTACGGCCTGGCCTGCGGCATTTGGTCACAAGATTTCCAAACCGCGCTGCGTCTGGGCAAAGCCATCACCGCTGGCACGATTTGGATCAACACCTACAAACTCTTCTCCGTCAGCACACCGTTCACGGGCCACAAATTGAGCGGCTTTGGCCGCGAAAAAGGCGCAGCTTCCATCATGGAATACATGCTGCAAAAAAGTTTTTATTGGGGCATAAATCCACAGCCCTTGCCTTGGAGCAAAGCATGAGCCGCACCGTCATGAAGGAGTCTGGCATCACCGGCATCGATGCGCTGGTCTACAGCAGCGACGGCTCGCCCGATAACTGGCAGGCCGCGCGAAAATTCTTCAACGATTGGGGCTTGAAAGAGCTCGCTGTGAGCAGCGAGTAACAGTCTTACGTGACACTCTCTGGCGCACTGTTGTTCGTTCGCCAGCCCAGCGATGCGCGGCTCTCACCAGCGATGGAAGCGGGTGCCACGCTGCGTGAGGTGGTGTGGGCTGTACAGAGCCAAGCAGCATTGGATTTATTGCATAAATCGGCTTCTTGCCCCCATAAAATAAGCGAAGTTAGCTATCAAAAAGAGAGTAATTCAACTCTGCATTCCTTTTCATTGGCAGACCCGCATGGCTTGAAGCAAACATTCCGTCTCAGCCAACAGCGCACAGTGCAAGTGCAGGGCTCAGCTGCCAACCCATATGGCGCAGTGCAACGCATCAACGCGCCTTCGCCGGTGTATGAGCGCGCCACGCCCGTAGAAATCGGCCATGTTGTGTTGTTCACGGATCGTTTGAAAGAGGCCACCGAGTTCTACGAATCGCTCGGCTTCGTGCTGAGCGACAGCTATCCCGGGCGCGGCGCGTTTCTGCGCTGTTCGGCCACCGCAGGCCATCACGACGTGTTTTTGCTGCAATTGCCGCCCGGCGCGGATGGAAAAAGCAAAGTCGGCCTGAACCATATTGCTTTTACTGTGCGCGATATTCACGAGGTGTTTGGCGGCGGCTTAGCGATGAGCCGGGCGGGCTGGAAGACCCAGCTGGGCCCCGGGCGGCATCCTGTGTCGAGCGCGTATTTTTGGTATTTCGAATGCCCTGTGGGCGGTCTGATCGAATACAACGCCGATGAAGATCACCTCACCGCAGATTGGCAGCCACGAGAATTCACGCCCGGCCCCACCGTATTTGCCGAATGGGCGATTGACGGCGGCATTGATGGCCACACGCGCAGACAGCCGCAGGTGCAGGCGGGCGGACAGTTTTTAAGTGAAAAGCGCCCGTAGCCGTTATAGAACATGCGCAGCACGCTATAAATTTAGGAGCAAATATGAAAATTGACTCTCTCTATGTGAATCCCCACCAAGCCCGCCAACGCGAGCCCAGCCAATACGAAATCTTGCTTGGTGACGCGATGGAACGCGCCTTCGGCCAAGGCCATTGGGAGCTCGACCAGCTCGTCACCGCGTTGAACCAAAGCGGGCCCTTGGCTGCGAATGGGCAATTGTGGACTTCGGAGAGTTTGGCGGCTGAACTCAAGCGATTGGCAATGGATTGAAGGCCGAAGAGATGAATACGACGACCGGACGCAAAAGACGCAGAAGTTGCGCAAAAGACGCAAAAAAGGAAATTCAGAATCAATCCATACGGTTGGAGGCAATCGCCATGACGTTTCGTTTTCACTTCTTGGTATTTTTTGCGTCTTTTGCGCAACTTCTGCGTCTTTTGCGTCCGGCGGTTCAATTTTTCCTCGCCGAGCCGACATCCCCCCGGAGCACGATATGACTGAAACCACCATTGCCCCACCGACGACCACCAAAACTGTCAAGCTTGCCCCCACCAAGGCCGACGTCGGCGCGCTGTTAGAAAAAGGCCTGAAAAACCTGTGGTATCCGATCTGCCCGAGCGCCTGGATCACCGACAAGCCGCGCGCCTTGAGAAGGCTCGGCTACAAGCTTGCGCTGTGGCGCGACAGCGCGGGAAAAGCCCATGCGCTGGAAGACCATTGTCCGCACCGGGGTGCGCCTCTCTCCATGGGCGTGAATCTTGGGGATCGCTTGGCCTGCCCGTATCACGGCATTGAAGTGCGCTGTGATGGCATGGTCACCAAAGTGCCCGCCAGCCCGGGCTGTCCGCTGGAAAATTCTCGCGCGACGCTTGGTTTTCATGTGAAGGAAGCCGCTGGCGCAGTCTGGCTCTACAACAGCGCCACGCACATCGACGAAGCCCCGCCCCTGAACTTGCCGCCCGAGATCACCGACGATGCCGTCTGGAGCAACTTCCTCTGCTACGTCGAATGGGCGGGCGACTATCGCTACGTGATCGACAACGTGATGGACCCGATGCACGGCAGCTTTCTGCACAAGATGAGCCACAGCATGAGCGAGGGCGACATCTCCGCAAAATTCAAACTGCGCACCACCTTGAGCGGTTTTGTGTTTGAAAAAGACGGCCAACGCGATGTGAATTTCGATTGGACGGAATGGGCCGATACCGGCATTCACTGGATGCGACTAGAAATCCCGTATCCAAAGACAGGTGGCCCGGGTGGGAGTTTCGGCATCATCGGTGCATTTGCGCCGATCATCGTGCCCGGCCAACCGAATGCTACGGCCGTTTTCTTCTGGCGCTGCCGCCGCGTGACGGGTTGGCAGAGAGATGCGTGGCGCTTTTTGTATCGCAATCGCTTGGAGCTGCGCCATTGGAA
>JANMDE010000472.1:0-4776 GCA_031376105.1 Variovorax sp.
ATGTCCTGCTGCTTGATCGTGAAGCCTACATCAATTTAGTTGTTGCCTCGCCTGCGAGCTACCTCGGCACCGGAGCGATTGCCAACACAGCGGTCTGCATCGTCACTGCGAATCTCTGCAACAACAGCACCTTGGTTTCGGGTGCCAATCCGCTTCTGTATCTATTTGCAGACCAGTTTTACTTCACCCCCGCAGCGCAGCGCCTGATCGGCAACTATGCCTACAGCAAGATCCGCAATCGCTGGTAAGCCTTAGGCCGTCGACTCGCTGATCGGCTCAGGGGCTGATGCCTTGCGCTTGGGCCCAATTTTTGTAAGCCGAAGGATAGGCCACGCGGTAACGGCGCAGATGAAAAGCAGCCAGCTCGTCCAGTTGCATCATGACCGCTGATTCAATCAGCTTTTCAATCACGCGCGGCTCGGGCGACCACACCACCAACTCACTAGACAACGCCAAAATGCGCGGCGCAGTCTCACGCGACAGGGGCGTGATCACCAGCTCAGCAAATTTTGCATGGCTTTGAAACAGCACGCTTCGCTTCGCTGCGCCCAGCGCATCATCGGCATACCAAGTGCTTCGCTGGTCTGGTGGCAGATAAATTTGGCTGACACGGTGATAGTCCAAGGCAGCAAATATGGTGCATGCCAAGAGCAGTAAGCCTAGCCCCCTAATTCCGAAATTGATAGCGCTCTGCGTAGATTTAGTCAGGGCTAACAGCCAATTTCGCCATAAATCCACGCATAAAATTCCAACGCAAATCAAAGCCGTCATGAAAAACGGTCCGTACCACAGCGGATACTCCACCAAGCTGTGAATCCCAATCACCATCAGGATGCCCCAAGCCAATTGCCGATCAGGTTGCGTCTCCGTCCAAGGCTTGTTTTTCCAGATCAACCACACCACCCCGCCACAAAAAATAAGCGCCACAGGCAACCCCAACTCCACGGCCAAATGCAGCGGCAAGTTATGCGCGTTGTCGAGCATCTCCATGAATCGATTGCCAGAAAAATCGGTGCTGTAATGCGCATAAGCCAGCCCTCGCCAGCCCCAACCTAGCAACGGTTTTTGTGCGATCAGCTCGAGCACATTGCGCCAAAGAGGTATGCGTGACATCGCATTGTCATCGCTGAAGCGCCCTACGATCCCAGTAACAGATGAGGTGTCGGCATACCAAGCCAGTCCAGCCGAGCACACCATGAAACCCACGCCCGCCCAAGCGATCACCCACAGCGACTGCTTTTTACCTGAACGAAGCATCAGCCAAGCCGCCAGACCCAGCACGGCAAACCATTGCAGAGCACCCGTTCGAGACGCAGTGAGCGCCTGCGCTAAAGTCATCAGTGACACTGCCAAGCCCACCAACATCTGCGACGCAAATTTCGGGTGCGGATGATCTGAGCCTTGCATTGAAAAATACAAGACCGCGCACAAACCGATGGCGAGCAAGCTTGCCAAATGGTTGCGCTGGCGCAGATTGGCATACGCTTGAAAGTCGGGCGACGCACTGACCCAACCCAGTGTCCATGCGGTGTTGTCTTGAACTTGCAAAAATGCCATCAGCGTACTGGCGAGGGCAGCAAGCAGCCACCCACGGGCCGCGTTTGATGCCTTGGATTCAGTCCATAGCAAAATACAAAAAAATCCGGAGGTGAGCAACCAAGAGCCCCCCAACATTGACAAGGTTGAAGGCGCGGGAATGACGAATACCGCTCCCACACACAGGGCAGATAAAAACTCACGCGCTTTCAACTGCACAATAGACCCGCCTTAAGCCATCAGTTGGCCGCTTTAGCCGCCAAATGCGCAGGCTCGGCGGGCCATGCTAATTTTGAGAGCTGCGCAGGATACCAAGTTTGGTAGCGTTTCCAAGTGACACGCGCACTCTCGCGCACATCTGCCGGAGCGACCACATCCAAGCGGCGCATCCACTGTTCGGCTTCTTGGGTGCGCCCGGCCAAAGCCAAGCTCGCGATATAGGTAAAAAGCACACCATAGCTCGGCCCTGCGCGAACCACCTCCTCCATCCAAGCCAAATCCGCCTGGCTCGTGCCAGGCCGACCAAACATCCGAGACATTCGCATATTGTCTGCAAGATGATGCATCACCCAAGTTGGCCTTGGCTCAACGGCCGTACGAATCAAACGGCTCTGCTCCGCCCGAAACGTACGGAAATTCTCCTCCAACCGCAGATAGTCTAACCAAGACAAGCTAGCAACAGCAAAAACCACAGTCGCCAAGAAAATTCTGAGAGCAGCGCTCATTTGCCTATCAAGCTTAGGCTTCGATTGGGGTGTGGTTTCGTGTATCAGCACACCCGCCATTGCCATCACCGGCAAGAGAATGCTCGGTATCCAATGCGGAAACTCCACCATGGCGTGGATCAAGAAAACGCCGATGCACATCACGCTCACGACCGCTGGAATTGTGTTGGTACGGCGCACAGCACGAACCAAAACAAAACCCATCACACCCATCACCAAAATCCCCAAAGGAATTCCAAGCCAAAGGAAGATATCCAGAGGTAAATTGTGGGCGAGTGTGGTGTAAATACCCAAGGCGTGCTTGGAGCCAGCGAGATGCCACTGCAATTCATGTTGTTCTTGAATGCCCCAGCCTAGCCACGGCTTGGCCATAATGCCTTCCCACGCAAGTTGATAGATCGTCAAGCGCGCTGAGTCTTCCTTCAGTATCGTCAAATCACGGCCAGTGCGGTTATCAAGTAAGGCTTGTGTGATTTCTGCCACGGTCGAAAATACCGCCCATTGGATCGCTAAGGACACAGCAAGAAATATCCATAGCTTTCGGCCGCCTAAAGGCCGACTCCAAATCAACGCTGCGGCCACCAACCAAGCGCCTTGGATCAAACCTGATCTGGATTGAACGATGCCCAAGCCTGTTGCAATCACCGCCATATAGATCAACATCACGGCGCTGCTCCACAGCTTGCGATGCATAGCCCACAGCCCTGCGGCCATCGCAAATGACAGCAGCGTGGCCAATTGATTCGGCTGCCCCACATTGCCCGATGGCCGCGCACCATCGGGCGGAGAAGAAACCCACATAAACCACTCAAAACTTCGCCCTGTTTGAATCTGTAGCAACTGCACCCACAACAAAAACACGCTTGCCATGCCAGCCAAGCCAAACGACATCATCAAAACATCTAAGGCTAAATTTGAATCTTTCGCCTGCAGGGCTTGCGCTTCTTGTATGAGCAGGGCGCCGCCAAGCAGCATCGCGCTGATCATCAACGCTTGGCCACGGTTGGGATACATGCCCAGAGCCACCTGGAACCAAACACAAGCGGCCAATGCCAGAAACACGCAAGCCAGTGGCGACCAAGCAGCGCGCTGATGCCTGAAGAAAGCGAGTATCAACAGACAAGATGCAAACCCATTCGCGGTCCATGCTTCTTTGTGAAAGCCTGGAATGGGATAGTAATGATGCGGCTGCAACCAAGCCAAAGCCAACAAACCCGCAATCAGCCATGGCCACAGCTGCGTATCTGCTTTGCCTTGCGGCGCTTTAAGCCTTTGCCAAGCATCATTTCCTATTGCCACGAGGCGAGTTTTAAAAGCAGTGGAGGAATTCATGGAGATCAAAAAAGAAAAAGGCTCCCAAGGGGAGCCTCTTGAATACTGGAATTATCCAGCAAGATAAAAATCAATCTGCCTGGCAGCTGGCTGGACGATATTTTTTGTCCATGACTGTTACCGTCACGTTCAGAGTACCACAAGTCCAATCGACTTGACCGTTGGGATTCAACGTGCCCGTCATAGCAATGCCTTTGCCAGCAATGTTGGTATCGGCCGCGCCGCCTACGACTTGAACAAAACCAACCGAAGCGCTGTTTCTCACATAGCTAACGCTAGCCACATACTTGGAAGTTTGATTAGCAATATTGGCACTAATAGGTTCTGGCATTTGAGTCAGCGTTGCAGCTGCTTCAGAAACAGCTGTTTTGCCAGAAGAAGCCGCCAAAACCATTTCCGACACTTTCGCGCGGGTGGTGTAGTCTTGGTAAGCGGGCAGAGCCACTGCGGCCAAGATGCCGATAATCGCGACAACGATCATCAGTTCGATCAGGGTGAAACCCTTTTGGATAGTACGCTTCATGAAAATACTCCTATAAATGTGGATGAAAGCAATCTAAATGAGCAATCGCCGTGCCAGCTGGCTGCCCGTGCCTTTGATGCCCGTTTTTGTGACTTCTTTGGCGCTTTACCGACCCTCTCCAAGATTTATCGGCCTTCCGTCTGATGCATGTTGACATTTTTGTTAACGAAAAATGGACGTGTTGACACAGATCGGCAGATTTTGTCAGGGCTCCTTCACCCGTACCCTTCCTTGATCAACTCGGTAGCGCGGAAAGGAGAAAAGCCCCACGGGAGCTTTTCAATGAATCTTTACGCAGCTCGAACATCATCCACCGTATTGGCAACTGGCCGGGCGGTATTTTGGCTCAATTTTCTGAGCCGTAGGCACGGTGTATGTGCCGCATTCCCAAACGACCTGTCCGTTGCTGTCGAGCCTGCCTAACAAGGTCATGGCTTTGCCCACCAGATTCGTCTCCCCTTTTGAGTAGGCGACGATCCTGCCTTCGCTCGCATTAGATTTGACCCAGTCGATCTACAGCACATACTTTGAGCCTGAAGTCACGGATGTGATGCTGGCTCCGTCTGGCATTTGCGTTAAGGTTGCAGCGGCTTCAGAGACGGGGGTCTTCATGGCCGAAGCAGCCAAAATCACCTCGGTGACCTTGAACTTGCCGCTCGC
>JANMDE010000501.1:0-1846 GCA_031376105.1 Variovorax sp.
TGGCCATGCGAAAGCCGTTTTCAATGGCCACGCCCAGCTGAGCGAAGGTGCCGGTGTAGGGCAACATCAGGCCGACGCGGATTTTGCTAGCTTGGGCGCGGGCTGTGTTGGACAGCATGAGGCCACTGGAGGCTGCGCCAATGACGGCAGCGGAACGGGTTAAAACCAAACGACGTGTACTCATCACCAACTCCTAAAATAAAAAATAGTCTTCCTAGCTTGCCGAATAGCAACCATCACGGCTGCCATCGGTTTACAAATCTAACGCAACGCATCATCTTACTGGGCAAGCATCACCCTCAGGTCAGTGTTTTCCATTTGCTGATATTGCCTGCCGTGATATCGCTCATGCGTCTAATTAGTCGAAGTCACAATTATTTAAATCTAAAGTATTTTTCATCCGCCGTCAAGAGAGATGTCCAGAACATCTGAGCCGCCAACCCAAAACCGCTGCGCAATGCCGGACAATCACGGCTCTTCATGTCTGCATCCCACCCCTCCACCGCCATGCTGCCTGCTGAGCGACGCGCCAGCATCTCGCTTGCCAGCATTTTTGCCATGCGCATGCTGGGCCTGTTTTTGGTGTTGCCGGTGTTTGCACTGGAGGCGACGAAATACCCCGGCGGCGATGACCCGGCCATGGTGGGCTTGGCCATGGGCATTTACGGCTTGACGCAAGGCATTTTGCAGATTCCGTTTGGCATGGCCTCAGATCGCTTTGGAAGAAAGAAGGTGATTCTCATTGGCTTGGTGATTTTTGCTTTAGGCAGCTTTCTAGCAGCTGTAGCTGCCACGCTGCCTTGGTTGATCGCCGGGCGCTCGCTGCAAGGTGCGGGTGCGATTTCAGCAGCCGTGACGGCGCTGCTCGCCGATATGACGCGCGATGAAGTGCGCACCAAGGCGATGGCGATGGTGGGTGCGAGCATTGGGCTGATGTTTGCAGTGTCACTGGTGGCCGCGCCTTTGCTGGCGGCGCAGATTGGACTCAGTGGATTGTTTGTAATTACCGGGGTTTTGGTGATCGGTTGCATGGCTGTGATTATTTGGGGCACGCCGCCTGAGCCTGCACTCACTTCTTCTCCAGGCAGCCGCCTGCATGGCTTAAAAGAAGTGCTCTCCCATGCTGACTTGCTGCGCTTGGACTTGGGCGCTTTTATTTTGCATGCGGTGCAGCTGGCGATGTGGGTGGCGGTGCCAAGCATGCTGGTGCAAGCGGGCTTAGACAAAGCGGCGCATTGGCAGGCTTATTTGCCTGCGGTGTTGCTGTCTTTCTTGTTCATGGGCGGCTTGTTTGCGCTTGAGGCGCGGGGTAAGTTAAAAGTCGCGTTTTTAGGCAGCGTGGCGCTAATTGGTTTGGTGCAGCTCGGGCTGTGGTGGGCTTTGAATCAATCGCCGAGCGTCTGGTTGCTGGGTTTCCTGCTGTTTGCCTTCTTCGTGGGCTTCAATATTTTGGAAGCCTCGCAGCCGTCTCTGGCATCGCGCGTCGCGCCAGCGCATGCGCGCGGCGCAGCGCTGGGGGTGTACAACACCGTGCAATCGCTCGGCTTCTTCGTGGGCGGCGCGGGCGGCGGCTGGCTGGCCAAGCGCTACGGCTTTGATGCGCTGTTTGCAGGCTCCTTTGTGCTGATGGCCGTCTGGCTAATCGCAGCTTGGGGCATGAAGCCGCCCGCGCGGTCTGCGTCATAATACTTTGGCCTTTAGGCAAAGCACATTACCAAAACTTAAGCACTGAAACAAGGAACACGCACCATGGCCTCCGTCAACAAAGTCATTCTTCTGGGCAATTGCGGGCGCGACCCGGAAATTCGCTACATGCCCTCGGGCGGCGCGGTCGCCAATATCTCGA
>JANMDE010000506.1:0-5319 GCA_031376105.1 Variovorax sp.
GTCGTTCTTGCCTTCGATCACGTTGCGGTTCAACCGGTTGGCGCGCACATAAGCCAGCGCCGCATACCATTTGTAATCAAACAAGCGCTGCTCTTGCTCCAGCGCCGCATCGGGCCAGCGAATGTGCAAGCCGCCGCGCGGCATTTCAAAATCTGTAGGGATGACGATATTGACTCGATCAGGATCCACCTGGGTGCTCATCGACGATTCAACAATCTCCTGAATCGTCTTCATGCCCGTCCACACGCCCGCGTAGCGGCTCATGGCAAACGCATGCAAACCCAGATCAAGAATATCTTGCACATCGGTGGGGAAAAATACTGGCAGGCCGCAGGCTTTGAAAATATGGTCGCTCTGGTGCGCAGCGGTGGAGCTTTTGGCCACGTGGTCATCGCCGGCGACAGCGATCACGCCGCCCAGCGGTGTGGTGCCGGCCATATTGGCATGCTTGAACACATCGGAGCAACGGTCCACACCTGGGCCTTTGCCATACCAAATGCCAAACACGCCGTCGTATTTATTTGTGCCCTTGGGGGCGAAGCCGAGTTGCTGAGTGCCCCAAATGGCTGTGGCGGCCAGCTCTTCGTTCACGCCGGGTTGGAAGACGATATGTTTTTCTTGCAGATACTTCTTGGCTTTCCACAACGCTTGGTCATAGCCGCCCAAGGGCGAGCCACGATAGCCGCTGATGAATCCTGCGGTGTTCTTTCCGTTTTGCTGATCACGCAAGCGCTGCAGCATGGGCAGTTTCACGAGCGCTTGCACACCGCTCATGAAAGCACGGCCGTAATCGAGAGAATATTTATCTTCGAGGGTGACGGTCTCTAGCGCTTTGCGGATGTGCTCAGGTAGCGGTGCATTCATACGGCTTGTCTCCAGGTTGCCGCAAAGTGTAGACCGCATCGGGGGCGATGTGTTTTCTTTTCTCGTTCAAAAAGTGCATATTAAAGCAATCATTGTTCAATTAATCTTGTTCGCCAGCAATAAAACTTACATTGAATTATTTATTACGCAACACAGTGACAAAACGCGAGCGATTAGCGCAACAAAACTTAGTTATCGATGCGCAGCTTGAAGCTGGCTGAGCTTGCCGGCGCTTCAAGCGAGCCTTTCGACAGTCTCTGAGTGAAAGAGAGTAGGCGCAAAGTAGGAGGCAGTTTTCGCGCTGCGTGCGAAGCGCTCTAGATTTAGCAAAAATACGCCCTTATAAGCTATTAAAAAAATAGCATGCTATCTATTATTTATAGGGGTGATTAGCTATTTCGGCCATAAGATCCAAAGTTTGAGGCTTTGCTTGAGCCGCCCAGCCACTTCGCCCGCTGCGTCTCCCGAGCCGACGTAATAGTCGGCACGCACCGCGCCCAGAATTGCGCTGCCCACATCTTGCGCGATCACCAAGCGCTGCGTATTGAGCGCTGCGCCTTGTGTTTCCATCCACACGGGCGCGCCCAAGGGAATGCTCTCGCGATCCACAGCAATCGAGCGGCCTGCGGTGAGCGGCACAGCCTGCGCGCCTCTCGGCCCTTGTGCAGATGTGGTTGTATCCAGTGCCTCTTCGCGGAAAAACACCATTCGCGGGTTGCTCCAAAGCATCTCTTGCACGCGAGCCGGGTTGGCGGCAATCCAAGCCTTGATACCCGGCCAGCTGGCATCGCGGATCAAGCCCTGATCGAGCAACCAACGGCCTACCGAGCGATACGGCTGCTCATTCGTACCCGCGAAGGCCACGCGAACCATGCGCAGGCTGCCATCGGGCTCGGTGATGCGCAGCTTGCCCGAGCCCTGAATTTGCAAAATCAAAGCGTCAATCGGGTCAGCAAGATAGGCGATCTCGCGCCCCCGTAGCGCAGCTTGCGCATCAGGGAGCGTGTCAATTTCCTGGCGGCTGAACCACGGTTTGCGCTGCGCAAGGCTTGCGGGTGGTTGCCACAAGGCAACTCTGTGGCTGGCGCTGGCGCGGCGGTTCGCATCCATCACGGGTTCGTAATAGCCGGTGAGCAAGCCATCGGTCACGCCGCCAGATACGTTAGTTAAGGGCTCAATGCGGTAAGGCTGCAGCCGCTCGCGCATCCAAGCGCGTTGCTGCGCGCCATCGGCAATGGAGAGCCGGCGAATGTCGGGGCAGAACGCAGCCCAAGACGGCGCGGGGCGCTCGCAGGAGCGAATCCAAGCATTCCAAGCTTCATGCAGGGCATCGCCCTCAAAGCCGGGCAGATCCGCCCAACGCACGGGTTGCCAGCGGCTTTTGCCTTGCACAATAGGCGCTGCGCTAGGCAGGGCTTCGTCCAGCGGGTTCGACGCGGGGCGCGCTGCAGATGGAGACGAACTTGGCGGCGCAGGCTGCATGGTGGGCGGCAGGCCTAGGCCTTGCTCGTTTTGCGGGTTTGCAGGCGGCAGCGAGCCGCAGGCGGCCAGTATTCCTACAATGCCAAGCATCAATACCTTGCACCACAGCATGTCGCTGCGGCTTGGTGGCCAATGGAGAATTCTCATGGGGCTTATTTTGCTCGAAGCGCTGGGCGCTTTGTTACTGCTGGTGTTGATCGTGTGGTGGACGATGTTTTCAGGCCGCAAAGGTGGCGAACCACCGCCTGAAAACACATCGGAGAAAAACCGTACAAAAACGCCCACAGACGACTAGCACGCCCAGATTCATGCTGGGCTTTTAGCAGCGAATCTAGGCGCGCTCATGACTCACCGTCTGCCCCTGCTACCACGCGCCGAATGATTTCGCTAGAAAAACCGCGAGAAATCAAAAATCGCATCTGTTTGCCGCGTTCAGCCGCGTCTTGCGCAGACGCTCCATATTTCTTGAGCCACACCTCCCTCGCCCGCGCCATCTCTGTGGCTTTGAGCTCCTGTGTAGCGCTGAATATCGCCTCCGGCTCAATGCCGCGCGCGCGCATTTCTTGCACGACCCGCGCTGTACCCAGCTTCTGGCCGCGCCGATGCGCCAACGAATCCGCAGCGCGTTGCTCATCAAGAAAACCCCTGGCCTGCAGCTCGTCCAACACTTGTGCGAGCTGACCCGGCGCTTCTTCAAAACTGCCCAGCTTGCGCTCCAACTCCACCCGCGAATAATCCCGCGCGGCCAATGCACGGAGGGCGCGGCCTTTGAGGGAGAGGTTTTGTGGGGTGAACATTTTTTTCTGGCTAGGTGCTGCAATACCTTGAATACCGGACGCAAAAAAGAGAAAGAGAAAGAAGACAAAGCAGATGGAAAGCACATTACAAATTCTTGTTGCGCGCTATCAAACCATTCTGTTTTTGTATTTCTTTTTTGCGTCTTTTGCGTCCGACTGTTCTGTCTTCAGATCTTCAAGTCTTTAGAATTTCAAATCCTCAAGCCTCAGCCACCTCAGAAGGCAGCAAAGCAATGTTCAACGAAGCGCGGATTTTGTTTTCGATCTCGAAGGCCAGCGCCGGATTTTCTTTCAAAAATTCTCGAGTATTGTCACGACCTTGGCCGATTTTTTCGCCGTTGTAGGCATACCAAGCACCGCTTTTGTCGACGATGCGCGCCTCCACGCCCATATCGATGATTTCGCCCAAGCGCGAGATACCTTCGCCAAACATGATGTCAAAGTGCGCTTCTTTAAACGGAGGTGAGACTTTGTTTTTCACCACTTTCACCTTGGTCTCGTTGCCAATCGCCACATCGCCTTTTTTAATCGTGCCGGTACGGCGAATATCCAAGCGCACGCTAGCATAAAACTTCAGCGCATTGCCGCCGGTGGTCGTCTCTGGGCTGCCAAACATCACGCCGATCTTCATGCGAATCTGATTGATAAAAATCACCATGCAATTGGATTTTTTGATCGTGGCGGTGAGCTTGCGCAGGGCTTGGCTCATCAGGCGGGCTTGTAGGCCAGGCAAGGAATCGCCCATTTCGCCTTCTAGCTCTGCCTTGGGTGTGAGCGCGGCCACCGAATCAATCACGATCAAATCGACTGCGCCAGAACGCACCAAGCTGTCCACAATTTCCAGCGCTTGCTCTCCAGTGTCCGGCTGAGAGATCAGCAGGTCTTGCAGATTCACGCCCAGGTTTTGTGCGTATTGAATATCCAACGCGTGCTCCGCGTCGATAAAGGCGCAGGTACCGCTTTGCTTTTGCATTTCGGCCACGACTTGCAAAGTAAGCGTGGTTTTGCCCGAGCTCTCTGGGCCATAAATTTCGATCACGCGGCCCCGCGGCAGGCCGCCCACGCCAAGGGCCACATCCAAGCCCAGCGAGCCGGTGGAGACGACTTGAATGTCTTCAATCACCTCGCCCTCGCCCAATTTCATGATCGAGCCTTTGCCAAACTGTTTTTCAATCTGCGCCAAAGCGGCTTGCAGAGCTTTTGATTTTTCGCTGTTAACGGCTTCGAGCTTTGAGCCTTTGACTTGTGCGTCCATCTTATATTTCCTTGTGATACGGTTAAGTGAGTAAATACTCCAAATCAATTTCTTGGCAAAGTATGAAGCAAGAAGCTGTTGGATTGATCAGTACTGTAAATGCACAGTACTTAAAAGTAAATATAAATATTAGTCAGTTTATATGACTATAATTGAGCCATGAATCCCACGGCATCAACACCGATTTCAATGCCGGGCAGCGGGTGGCGCACCAGCCATTTAGGGCGTTTGCTGAGCGAATCCCTGCGCCGCTTCGACAACCGCGTGCAAACTCTCATGGCGCACGGAAGCCAAGCGCCGCTGGCATTGTCAAACCTCGCAGCACGAGGGAAAGTGAGCGCAGCCATCGTCCACATCACGCGCCATCTCGATCTGCAAGGCATGCGCCTCACTGATCTGGCACAAGCCGCTGGCATGAGCAAGCAAGCCATGGCCACGCTGGTGGATGAATGTGAGGCCTGGGGCTTGGTCAAACGCGAGAGCGATTCACGCGATGCGCGCGCCAAAACCGTGATATTCACCGAGACAGGGCTGCAATGGCTGGGGGCATTTCAAGCCGCAGTGGCGCAGACGCAGGCAGAGCTAGAGCGCGAGGTAGGCGAGCAGGTGGCGCAGGTTTTGGCCATTGGGCTAGAGGCGTATGCGCGAGGGTATTGAGTGCTTCGCACCATCCATCACAATTGGCAGTCCCCACGACGACGACGAAACACGATGCTTGAATTTATCCTTGAACTTTTTGGTGAATTTCTAATTCAAGTCCTTTTGGAAGGCTTGGTTGAAATGGGCTTCCACACACTGGTTGCTCCGTTTAAGAAAGCGCCAAATCCTTGGCTGGCGGCATTTGGCTATGCGATCTTTGGTGGTCTCATTGGCGGTATATCGGTGTTAGTCTTCCCCACGCATATGGTGATCTCTCATGGC